>NZ_JAIUJX010000001.1:231296-265062 GCF_053891855.1 Wolbachia endosymbiont of Protocalliphora sialia | reverse complement strand
CGGATCACTTTGAAAAAAATGGTCTAGACAAATGGGTGCATTATAAGATAAGACAATCATAAAAATAAATGTTGTCATTCCAGCACTTGATGCTGGAATCTAGTAAAAAAAGAATGGATCCCAGTGTCTGAACACTGGGATGACATCATCATAGAGATCAGCTACTTGAATGACAATATTTGCTGTGTAATTTACCTTAAAAAATGAATATTCCTACAGCTACGTGTAAGCTACTTTCATGATACTCATTTACTTGTCTTTTTTGCCACTTTGCTGAACAGATATGTAAAATATGAAAAAAATACCAATAAAAAAACCGTATTAACTTTAACAATTTAAAATGATTTAATGTGAAAACCATAGGCGCCAATTGTTTTTTTAACTTAAAAATAAAAGTCAAGTATCAGGAATTCTAGACATAAACCCTCCTATATGAATAAAGAGCTAGCAAAAATAAACTTATATATTTTTTGCTGAAATTTGATTATTTGGTGAAAAAACCTGCAGGTGAAGATAGATTTTGGATCCTAAAAAACCTTCATTTTCCATTATAATGAAGCCACCAGAGTCTGTCAAGTAATTTTTTATTTAAATTTGTTGCAATCTTTTTATACATTCATCTTTCCCAAGAATTACCATGATATCGATGATTCCAGGCGCATCCATTACTCCTGTTATAGGGGCGCGTAATGAGTGGTATACATCGCTCATTTTCATATTATATAACTTCGAAAATTCCTTGATTTTAGCAGATAAAAAATTCTTATTCCAATCTTCACTACCTACACTCGAAAGAAATGATACAAGTAACTTAATTATATCGAGGTTAGATTTGATAATTTGTTGAGCTTCTTCACTAAAATCAACTTGAATATAAAATTTTGCTAAATCCAATAATTCGGTCAGATAGTTTGCTCTTTTTTTCAGCTCTGTCAGTCCCTGAAGTAAATAGCCCTTTTTTTTGTCAGTTAGAGTATTTTCTCTAAGCATTAGAGTCAGAATATCTTCATTGCTCATATTACTAATATAGTGGTTATTCAAATGCTCCAGTTTTTTGAAATCGAGCCGTGCAGGTGAGCGACCGATGCTTTCTAAATTAAACCACTCTATTGCTTGCTCATCGCTAATAATCTCATCGTTGCCATGACTCCAGCCAAGTCTTAGCAAGTAATTACGCATTGCCTGTGGCAATATTCCCATCTTTTCATAATCGCAAACACTTGTAGCACCATGTCTTTTAGATAACTTATTCCCGTCTTCTCCATGAATTAGCGGTACATGTGCAAAGCGTGGGACATCAAAATCAAGAGCCTGATATATTAGTAATTGTTTGAAGGTATTAGTGAGATGATCAGAGCCACGTATAATATCGGTTATTCCGGCATCATGGTCATCAACCACTACAGCAAAAATATATGTTGGAGTATTGTCAGAGCGCAAGATTATTATGTCATCAAGCTGATCGCTACTTATTGTAACTTGGCCGTATATTTTATCGTCAACAACAATATCTTCTGAGTCTGGCACTTTGAAGCGAACAACAGGCTCTGCATTTGATGTCGAATGAGTACACTTATGCTTATATATTTTTCCTTCTTCCCTTGCTTTTGCCTTCTTTTCTGCAATTTCATTCTCGGGGCAGTAACAATGATACGCCCTACCCTTTTCAACTAAAAGATTTGCAACTTCAATATGTCTAGCTATTCTTCTCGATTGGTATATTATTTCTCCATCATAGTTTATTCCAAGCCATTTTAGCCCATCCATTATTGCATCAATTGCTTCTTGTGTTGAACGTTTTCTGTCGGTATCCTCAATCCTTAGTAAAAACTGGCCACCATGACGCTGCGCATAGAGCCAATTAAATAAAGCTGTGCGAGCTCCTCCAATATGTAAAAATCCTGTTGGTGATGGAGCGAATCTAGTGACTATACCTGGCATATTTGTCTATTGTGATAACGTAACCGATGATAACTAAAATTTGCACTTGCAACAACGTGGAACTATAGTAAACTTGAAAGATCAATTTACATTTATTTTTAACAAACTGCAATATTAGTAAATGCAGTGAGGTGTATATATGGGTAATTTATTTGAAATTGCAAGAGAAGTTGTAACAAAAGAGGATGAAAATAAATTTATTGAAGCTTGCAAGAAAAGAGTTGCTTGTGTAGCTAAGCATAGAATTGATGAAAATGGAAACCCATTTCATATAGCAGCAAGTGAAGGACTCCTGTTACCTGCGTTAAAAGAGATTATAGAGTATTTAGAAGAAGATACTGAGAGCAGAGTCAAGAAAGCAAAAGAAGCTAAAGATTGGGAGAAAGTAAAAAGCTTAAAAAAGGAACTTGAGAACAATAAGAAATATATTAAGGAAGCACTCCTCGATAAAAGCTATATTAAGGATGACGGGAAGAAGGCAGTATCACCCCTTTATTTCTTGGACCCTGAAGAGCGGAAGGAAGTTAAGCAAATTGCAGATATAAAATGTGGCTTTATATGTAATAAGAAGTTTCATATATGCTTATATATAGTAGGAGCTATAGTGTGTGCTATCACTATGTGTGTATCTTTGTATCTTCTATTTTCGGCTTCTCAATCTCTTGCATTGGCTTCAATAGCAACAATAGCTTCTGGAGGATCTTCATATCTGTTATTTAAGGCATGTAATGAAGTATATGGCCTCTATAACGAAAGTACTATAGTGATAGATCCTGATGTTATGCAACTTTTAGATAGTGGTTTAGCCCCAACATGAAGTACTTGCAGGAAATAATATAGAAATTTACTTTCTTAACTTAAGAAAGTATACTGATAAGATGATAAGAAAGAAGTATAGTAAGATTTTAGTAGCGAACAGAGGGGAGATTACCTGCAGGATAATCAAAACTGCGCACAAGATGGGCATATCTTGTGTGTCTGTGTACTCAGATGCAGATGCAAATTCTGTGCATGTAAAGCAAGCAGATGAGTCAAGGCACATTGGCCCTTCGCCTGCTTATCTTAGTTACTTAAATATCGAAAAAATATGCGAAGTAGCAGTTGAAACAGGTGCCGAGGCGGTTCATCCTGGCTATGGGTTTTTAGCAGAAAATCCAGATTTTCCCCGTGCTCTGGAAAAACATAACATAGATTTCATTGGTCCAAGTGCAGAAACAATAGAAGTTACAGCCAACAAAATAACGGCAAAAGAAGAGGCAAGAAAGGCTGGAGTAAATGTAGTGCCAGGATATATGGGTAAGATCGAAAACGCTGACCATGCATCCATGGTTGCTGAAGAAATTGGTTTTCCCGTTATGCTCAAAGCTGCATCAGGTGGTGGTGGCAAAGGAATGCGAATTGTACATTCCAAAAAAGAAATTGAACTAGCATTTATATCAGCAACAAACGAAGCAGAAAAAAGTTTTAAAGATGGTAGTATTTTTATAGAGAAATATATAGAGCTGCCAAGACACATTGAAATACAAATTATAGCAGACAAATACGGGAATGTAGTGTGTCTTGGAGAGAGAGAATGTTCGATACAGAGAAACAACCAGAAAATAATAGAAGAAACTCCAAGTCCATTTATCAGTGAAAAGGTGAGACAAAAAATGTATGCTCAATGTGTCTCCCTTGCAAAACAAGTTGGCTATTTTTCAGCAGGCACTGTTGAGTTTGTTGTTGATAAAGACCAAAACTTCTATTTTCTTGAGGTAAATACGAGATTACAAGTTGAGCATCCAGTAACAGAATTCGTAACAGGAACAGACATAGTAGAAGAAATGATTAGAACTTCCTGTGGAGAAAAATTGAGATTCAATCAGGATGATATTAAACTTACTGGTTCTGCAATAGAAAGTAGAATTTGTGCTGAAGACCCATCAAAGAAATTTTTCCCTTCCAGCGGAAGAATAAAATATTACGATAAACCGGATGAAAATGATCATGTAAGAATAGATGATGGAGTAGCTAGCGGTTCAGAAATCAGCGTGTTCTACGACTCAATGATTGCAAAAGTTATAACCTATGGAAAAGATAGAATAGAGGCGATCAGCAGAATGCAAAGAGCTTTATCTGAGTGCTATATAGGAGAAGTAACAAACAACATAGAATTTCTAGAATCCATCTTCCATCATCCAAATTTTATTGCAGCAAAGCTCCACACGAGATTTATTCCCAACCATTATCCCAGTGGATTTCAAGGTGATTTTATCACAGAGGAATATATTAAAATATTTATTTTTACTGCACTGTATGTTCACTTAGAAAATGAGGAAAGGTATTACAGTAAGTCAATAGATGAAGCATTCATAGTGAAAATAGATGACAATGAGTATCCCGTAAATGCAAAATATCAAGATAACACATTAACAACAGTATATAACCACAATAAATACTCCGTGGTGGGTAAGTGGAAATCAAGTTACAGATTGCTATATATAACAATTAATGATGATAACAACATAGCACTTAAAATAGAAAGGCAAGGTAGCAAATACTGCATAAAACATGCGGGTATGAAAGTTGAATGTTTTGTATTGAAACCTTACATAGCTGAATTAAGCAGGTTAATGCTAAATAATGAAACTGAAGGGATTTCAGTAGATACTGTGAAATCTCCAATATCTGGTTTATTGGTTAAATTACATGTCAATGCTGGAGATCAGGTAGAGGTAGGACAACCTCTATTTGTTGTGGAAGCAATGAAAATGGAAAATATTATATGTGCTGAATCAGAAATGGTAATAAAAAATATCTCTGTTAAAGAAGGGAAAAATGTACAGGCTGGTGATTTAGTATTAGATCTGATTTCTTAAATAACGCAAGCAGTATAAACCTGATCCAAATAAGATAAATGAAAACATTTGATGGGCTATAGCAATAGCCATTGGTATATGCAGCAACAAAGTGACTATTCCTAGAATTACCTGAATGATGACAGAGAATAGCATAACATATAATGGTCTTATACTGGCATTTTTTATTGTGAGTATTGCTACCAGAACTAATATCAGCAATGCCAGTACTCTATGCACAAATTGCACTGTTGCTCTATTTTCAAAGATATTGAGCCATGTAGGCTGTAAGAAAAATAAATCTTCCGGAACAATTTGTCCATCCATCAGTGGAAAGGTATTGTAAATTAAACCAGCATTTAACCCTGCAACAAATGCACCGAAGATTATTTGTATTGCAACTAGGATTAAAATTATCCATATGTAACATGTAATGTTGCTATTAATTTTAATTATCTGTTTTGGTTTGATTTGGTAATCAAAAAATTGATATGACAATAATGCAAAGATACCCAATGCAAGCAGTAAGTGAAGTGCGAGCTTATAGTGACTAACATGAGGATTGACTACCAAACCGCTTTTTACCATATACCAACCAGCAAAAGCTTGTAAAATTCCAAATAATAGTGCTGTAGATAACCTTATTACTGCATTTTTAGGTATTCTTTTTTTTAGTGTAAAGTATATAAATGGTAAGATAAAAACTAAACCTGTCAGCCTTGCAATTAGTCTATGCACGTATTCTATTAAGTATATGGTGCGGAATTCTTCCATACTCATACCATAGTTAAATGCTTTATATTCAGGTGTAGCTTCATATTTTACTTTTTCTTTAATCCAGTCTTGTTCACTAAGCGGTGGCAATGTTCCGGTAATTGGTTTCCATTCCGTGATTGACAATCCTGCTTTTGAAAGTCTGGTAAATCCACCAATCCCCACCATGCAAATCACCATGAAAGAGCAGAGAAAAAGCCAAATAGCTACAGGTTTTGCTTCCATAAGCCATGCTGAGTTTTGTTCCATTGCTGAGGATGAATAACAAATTCCCACAAAGCGAGAAAAGCTGCAACGCTATGTAGTAGACTATAAACGGGAAAAAATATTGATATTATATAAAAATAAAAAGGCATTTTTTGCTGTTTGATAGCTATTATCAAAAAAATCAAGTTAATAACGTATACTACTATAAAATAATATAAAAATAATCCACTTAAAACTTGAGTTAGTATCAATGAAAGCAACAAAAAAGGAGTCATAAAAAACATCAAAGCTGAGGAACCAACAAAAAGGTTTAATAGCAAAATTCCTTTGAGTCCAGTGTGCTTAAAAAGTAATTTTATATTTTTTAAATGAACGACATAAGTTTGCATATAACCTTTAATCCAGCGTGCTCTTTGCTTGATCCAAGCAAACACAGTAATTGGTGATTCTTCCAATGTTTCTGAATCAATAATCCTGGTTTTATATCCCATTTGCGCAAGTCTCAAACCAAGGTCAGCGTCTTCAGTGACATTGTAAGCATCCCAAAAAAGCACTTTCTTTAAAATTTCCACTGAAAAATGGTTACTGCTACCACCCAAAGGTATTGGCATGTTCATTTTTTGAAATCCAGGCAAAAAATATTGAAACCAGTTCATATACTCGAGAGAAAAGAATTTTGTAAGAAAATTGCAACCAAAGTTATAGTAATTTAATTTCGCCTGTACACAAGCCAACTTTTCGTCGCCCTTATTAAATTCAATTAGTGCTTTTTTTAACTGCAACGGATCTGGCTTGTCATCTGCATCATATATTACCACATACTTTCCTCTAGCAAAGCTCATAGCATAATTGCATGACTTAGCTTTTGTTCTAGGCAGAGAATGAGGCACTTTTATTACTTCAAAATACTGTGGTAAAGTGCATTTTTCTATAGCTGCCAACATTTCTTGATCATCGCTCTCTATCACAAGCTTTACATCTAATTTTGATTTTGGATAATCCAAACTTTCAATGCTCTTAATCAATTGCTTTATAACCGCATTCTCTTTAAAAGCAGGCAATAAAATAGTATATATAGGTTCATTCATCTTATCATAATCTGCTTTTTGGTTAGAAATTTTACGCAAGCCAAAAATTTTAGTTACAAATTTGAATAAAGAACTAGAACATCCGATTATAAATATCAACACCAAAGCAAAATATGCATATTTTTTTGTCAGTGTTAAAGTCGAAATCATAACAAAGAAAGAGGAAAAAAAGATTGAACTGAGCCTAATGCTTTTAGCTGAAAAATTAGGATTCTTATAATATAAGTAGTTACTTGCGAATTCTGAAATACCAAAGTGTGAGTTAAGAAGATTTAAAATCTGTTTGCTATCTACTTTTATCAATACATATTCAATACCGTAATGAGATTCGACCCAAAGGTTGATATCTTGGCTTATGTCTTCAACCATAAAAAAAGTAGTACCATTTAATTTTTGCCAAGGAATTATATTAAACCTATAGTAGAAAAGTTTCTCTTGTTCTTTGCATAAACTAGAATCAAATTTAATTTTTTCTACATTATCAGTTTGAAGTACAGGCATTAAACTTAATGCAACTTTTTGCTCAAGTCACGTGAAAACGAAGATATAACCTCACTACTACGCTTATCATCTTTACGTTCATGCATTATTTTTTTTACAGCATCAGCAGCTATACTCGCTGTGTTAGCTTGTAAATCCCCAAGAGCTTTTTCAACTTGGTCAGTAACTTTCTTCAAATTAGAATGGGAATTTTCATCTAACGTTTGATCGAGTTGCTGTCTATTATGCTTAATAATACTATTAGCCTTATCAAGTGCTTCATTCATCATTTTGTTAACTTCTGCATCTAATTTTTTGTATTTTTCAGAAGATTTTTTGTAATACTCCAACATATCTTTTCTGAATTTTTCAGTTTCTTCACTTGAAAACTTGCTTTTGTTACGTTTATTGTTAAGCGCGTTTTTTATTACCTTCCTTAGCAATTTATATGAGAGGATAAAACCTACTAAAAAAGCAAGGCTTATAACTAGTAATGTAGACATAAAAACCCTAAAATTCTTTGGATACCAAATCAGCAATAAATTCCTCTTCAATCTCAGAATTAGTTAACTTAGTATAGTAAATCAAAGCAATACTAGTAGCCATTTGTTTTAATTCACTAATATACTTAGATTTAAATTGTACTACCTTTTCTTCAACAAGTTTAATCATCTTCTTGTCTTCCTCTTCCAATATATCCTTAACATTCGCTCTCATTTCTTCTACTTGAGCAAATGCATCATCTATGATTTTTTTTGCCCGTACTCTAGCTTGATTTAAAGCTGCATTATACTTGGCAATTTGCTCTTCTGTAAGTCTTAAAAGGTGAATAGAACTATTAAATGAATCTAACACTTCTTTACTTCTAGTGCTTATTATTTCATCTAACTTCGGTAAAAACAAACAACTGACTACAAAAAAAAGTGAAGAGAAAAAAATTAAAAACCAAAAAATTTGAGAAGAGAAAGTTGAAACATCAAGCTGTGGCATCTGTTAAGCAGCAAATATTAATAACATTGCAAGTACAAACGCAAGCAACCCCATGATTTCAACCATGGCAGCACCAATATAAACGTAACTTTTCATTTTACCTTCTGACTCAGGATTTCTCGCAATCCCATTTAACATAGCAGAGAAGATATTAGCTATACCTAAACCAGCACCGAGCATTCCAAATACAGCCAAACCAATTGCTATAAATTTTAAAGCCACTAAATCCATATATTACCTTTAACTATTTCTTTATAATATAATTGTAAAATATTCTGCAAGGAAGTCAATTACTTTACTGCATCTGACAAATATACACATGTTAATATAGTAAATATATAAGCTTGCAAAACTGCAACAAATACTTCAAATCCTATTAGTGCAATTATAAACAAAAAAGGTGCAGGTGTAAAAAATATGTTCATATTTATGACGAATCCTGCTATCACTTTGATGATTGTATGACCCGCAATCATATTTGCTGCAAGCCTTATTGATAAACTAATCGGTCTTACTAAATAAGCAAATAATTTAATAATGATGATTATAGGTGCAAGCCACGAAGGAGTTCCTTTTGGTAGCAATATGCGTAAAAATTCTACTCCTCTTTCTTTAAACCCAACAATCGTTATATAAGTAAAAACCACCATTGATAAAGCGAAGGTAACTATCACATGACTTGTAACTGTGAAACTATAAGGAAGAACACCAACTAAATTACACGATAAAATGAAAATAAATACTGTAAATATCAAAGGAATGTGCTCCAAACCTTTGCTTCCAGTGTTACTTTCTATTATTGAAACAACAAAATCATATACATATTCAACTGCAGCTTGCAAATATCCTGGTATTACTGCACCTTTTCTTATTCCAAGGAGCAAAAACAGTACCATTAATATCACCGAGATCATCATAAAAAGAGATGAGTTGGTAAAGTTTATGTCATACCCAAATAATTTTGGTAGTTCTATTATTGTATATACTTTAAATTGTTCTAGCGGATTTAACGCCATTTTGACCCTGTATACTTAAACTGCAGCAGTAAATAAAGTATAAATTTTATAGAATAAAGTCAAGAATTAATATAAGGAGCTCTGTATTATTATAGCATTAACATATTAACAAAATATACAATTAAAATGCAAATTATAGTCAGCTACCAATCTTATTCTAAATTCTTGACTTAACATCTTATTTTAACTATAATTTAATTTTAATATGAGGCAATTATGAACGAAATAGATTTTACTAATCCACCTTTAAATTTAGAACAGGAATGTGGTAACGGGTACATCAAGTTTACAGATTATTCTTCTAACTCAGACACTGGTCTTTTCCACATGGCAGGTGAAATGCTAAATGAAAGTCATGATGTTATAGGAAATTTCACTGGTGATGCTTACATTTATAATTTCCATATAGATGATCACAATATGAACATTCAACTCTGCATGGAAATGGACTGCAAAGGTGATATAAAGAAAATTCTTTCTTTGTAGAAAAAGTAGGCTTCTCCTTCGTTTTTTACAATTAGAGAAGCTACTCACTACAACAAGCTTTAAAATCATTATATTTTACATTACAATAACTTTTTTATTTTCTGTTAAATAAATGAAGTTCACATTATCTTGGTTATTAGAGTACTTAGAAACCAATGCTAGTTTAGAGGAAATTACTGATAAATTAACTCACATAGGGTTGGAAGTAGAGAATGTGATCGACAATTCCAGATTGGCCGGGTTTGTTGTTGCAGAAGTATTAGAAGTCGCACCTCATCCAAATGCTGATAAATTAAAATTATGTAAAGTAAATGATGGAAGTAAAGTTCTGCAGATAGTCTGTGGAGCAAAGAATGTTAGAGAAGGAATGAAAACCGTACTTGCATCTCTTGGCAGCACATTACCAAAAAGTGACTTCACAATTAAGCTTGCAAAAATACGAGGAGTGCTAAGTGAAGGGATGCTCTGCTCTGCCTCTGAGCTTTCGCTGACTCAAGATGAAAGTGAAGGAATAATCGAGCTTTCTGATGATTATAAAACAGGAGATAAATTTTTCAATTGCGATCCTGTAATTGACATAAACATCACTCCAAACCGTGGAGATTGCTTAGGTGTTTATGGAATAGCACTTGATCTAGCAGCAACTGGAATTGGAACGTTAAAGACTTTAATCATTCCACAACTTACCGCTTCTATGAACTCACTAATAAACGTCAAAGTCATCGATGGGGAGAGTTTTATTAGTGGAGTATATATCACTAATGTAAAAAATAAAGAGAGTCCAAAATGGCTAAAAGATAAATTGGAATCGATAGGAATGCGCTCCATTTCTGCAATAGTTGATATTACTAATTACATTATGATATCTTTCGGGCGCCCGATGCACGCGTATGATGCAAAAAAAATAGAAGGAGAGCTCATAGTACGCAAAGCAAATGACGAAGAAAAATTTATTGGTTTAAATGATAAAGAGTACTTATTAAACAAAGACATAATCGTTATTTCTGATAATAAAAATGTTCATGCAATTGCTGGAATTATGGGCAGTAAGTACAGTGAATGCTCTCTTGAGACTACTGATATCTTTTTAGAGTCTGCTTGGTTTGACCCCATCTCTATTACTAAATCTTCAAGGCAGCTAGGCATCTCCACAGACTCAAGTTACAGATTTGCACGTTCAATTGACCCTGAATTTACCCTTGATGGACTCAATCTTGCAGCCAAAATGATTTTGGATTTATGTGGTGGAGAAGTGTCAAGTGTAGTGTCTGCTGGTAATCTGAATAAGGCTGATACCAAGATAAATTTTGATTATCAGAATGCAAACAAACTTGGAAGTGTATCTGCATCACCTGATGAAGTACTCAATATTTTAACAAAATTAGGGTTTAGTATTGATAAAAGAACTGAAAATAATTGGAGCGTACATGTACCAAGCTGGAGACCAGACATAACCATACCTGCTGACCTAGTTGAAGAGGTAGTAAGAATATACGGCTATGATAAAATAAAGGAAGAGCCATTAGCAGGCGATGTTGTGGTAGAATTTGATACACAGGATGATTTGCGCATTTTAATGACAAGCAGAGGATTTCATGAAGTGATGACTTGGTCTTTTATGAGTGAATCAATAGCTGAAAAGTTTGGTTACTTGAATAAGTTATTTATCATCGATAATCCATTTAATAATAACTTTAATACAATGAGGCCAAGTGTCATACCAAATTTGTTGCAAGTCACTGTAGATAATATTGCTCACGGGATATCTGATCTCGCAATTTTTGAAATTGGACCAATTTATAATGGTGAGGCTCAGTCTAAGTACGTTTTAAGTGGAATTAGATCAGGAAATAATTCGCCGAAAAACCACTATAACACTGATAGAAAAATAGATATTTTTGACGCAAAGGCTGACCTCATAACAGCTTTGGAACTTTTTAATGTCAATTGTGATAATTTAGCAATAGAAAGAGCAGAAAAAGAATATTATCACCCAGGAAAATCAGGCTCCTTATCTTTTAGAAGTAAAATAGTTGGTTATTTTGGAGAATTGCATCCGAGTATATTGGATTTTTTTAACATCAAACAAAAAATTGTAGGCTTTGAGTTGATATTAGAAAATATCGAAAATTTACCTATAAGTAGAAAAAAATTTATCGATTATAAATATCAAAGTGTAAAACGCGACTTTGCATTTATTGTAAATAAAGATGTAGCAGCAGGCAGTATAATCAATATGGTGAAAAAAAGCTCAGAGCTCATCACAGAAGTTTTGATATTCGATGTATACCATGGAAATAACATAGAGCCGAATAAGATGTCTATAGCATTGTCAGTTACTTTCTGCTCTCCAACTCACACTTTAACTGAAGAGGAAATCCAAAAAGAATCAAATATGATAGTCAACTTAGTGTGTGAAAATACTGAAGGAACTTTGAGAGCTCATCATTAAGCCGTAATCGCCGTTTCCTGATTTTGCTGTGTCACGTTTACTTTATCCAATTTATTCCCTATCTTGAATTCAATATCCTTGAAAAACCTATCCCACATTCCATGCAAATGCTCTTCTCCTTTAGGCCAGACATCATTTTTAAATGTCGTTCCATCATCAGAAAATAAATTGCCTAAAAAGCCTCCAACTCCTTCATAACTTGATTGAAAATGTTGAAGAAATGTTTCTACTTCCTTATGAGTATCATACGCCACACTCAACGCTTTTCCCTCTGCGCTCTTATCCCCATGCATTGCAACAGCAAAACCTGTTTTAATATATCCCAAACCTGTCTTAACAGCTTTCATAGGCTGGAGCCATGAACTCTTATCGCTTTTTGGTACATTATTTACTATATTTTCCACCAATCTGTTTATTAAAGGAGACAGTAAATCTTGACAAAAGTGTTTGATACTATTTTTTATTTTAATAATAGGAGTTTTTATGCACTTTTCTGCCAAGTAGTACTCAAGTTCCGTTTTCTCTAATAACTTCTTAATTGCTTCTTCGTCAAAAGTTTCATGCTCTAACGCTTTCAGTAAATCATCTTCTATTATTGCAAATTTTATTTTTTCACGAGATTCTAGTTCTTCTCTATAATCATTTTTTGTTTTTTTATTTATCAATAATCCTTCTTTTTCTAATTCTAATTGTTTTAGTACTTTTAGAATTTCTTGGTTATTTTTAAAGTGCTTCTCTATTAATTTTGTATTTGGATGCTCTTCTTTTTCCTTTCGCTCACCTTCTAAATCTTTGTTTAAATTCTCATTTTCTTCTATTTCTTCCTTTAACGATATACGTTGCTCTAAGCATTTTGCAATTTCTGTTCGATGTGTATTAATACTTTCTATTAGCTCCAGCTCATCTTCTTTTAATAGGTCACATAATCCTTTCATAGACTTTGCTTGACCTCTAAATAAATTTAGCATTTTACATTTCGTTATTTCTAAATACACCTTTTCTACAAAATCATTCACTTCATCTAAAGCTTCTTCACTTAAAGAAGCTTTTATCTTCTTTTCTAAATTTACAAACTGCTCCTCTATCAGGCTTAATATACCTAATCGGCTTAACTTATCTTTGGCTTTTCTCATTACTGATTTTACTAGCCTTTGCTTAACCTCTTGATTATCATACTCGAACTTAAAAAGACCTTCTAATCTCCTTCTTAAATTATCCTCCGCTAAGCTATTCTTTTTTATAATCTCGTATATTTCTTTCAATTTTTCATGTCTCTCACCTTCTCCTACTTCTTTTAAAAGATCTCCTGATTTCCTTTCTAAAACACCATATGTTGAACCATTCCCTTTTATATTCTCATATATTTCTTTCAATTTTTCGTATATCCCATTTGGTTCCTCCTCTTCTAAAAAATCTTCTAATTTCTTTTCTAAATCATCGTTTATGAAGTTATTTTTTTCTTCATCATATACTTCTTTCAATTTTTCGCGTACTCTAATATATCTTTTTTGTCCTTCTTTTTCTAAACACTCAATCTCTATTTTAGCATTATCTAGAGCTTTCTTTGTTTCTTGAGGGTACATATCTTCATAAGTATTAATTATTGTCCTTTCAGCTATTTTCCCTTCTTTTATAAGCTGTTTCCATTTTGCTTTAAATACAGGAAATTCACTATCTTCTAAGATATCTGGTACTTTTGCTCCTGCTTCTCTCAGATCTTTTATTATCATCTCTTTCTCATTTGGTAATTCCTTACCTTGACTCTCCAACTCTTGTTTCACTAACATATCTCTTAGCGCATCTTCTAATGAAAAATCTTTTTTTCTTTTTTGTGCAAATTTAATTGCTTGTATAAAAGCAACTTGATAAGCATTTTCTATTAAGTGAGTTGTCAATTGATGGCCTATACTATCTACAACTTTCAGCCTGAATTCTTTCAACAATTCCTTCAGTTTATCATATGTAATCTCTTTCTTTTCTAGCTTCATCAGCTCTTCCATAGTTCTTGCGCATTCTTGAATCGAAGTTGCAAGCACATTCTTGATTTCACTATGTAAGGGCTTAAGACCATTTTTTAAATTGATGTTAGTTGACAATTTCAGTATGGTATTATCCTCTGAATCTCGTGTCACATTAAACCACTTATTATCTTCATTCTCGCATAAATCTTTAAGTAATTGTTTAAATTGTGGTGGAAATTTTACTTTCATATCCCATGCAATATTTGGCTCAGAAACTTCCTTTTCACAAAAAGACACCTCAATATTTTGATGCTTATTAGAATACTGCCCCATACTTATTTTAAGAGCAGCAACTAAAGAGTGAGATAAATCTCTATTTAAAAGATAAAAAGTAGCCAAAGCAACTGTTGCAGGAACGATTAAGGCTACAAGTACAGTTACATTAACAAAAATTGCTATTGCAGCAAGAGCTCCGTATGCCAATCTTTTTGGTACACCGGTTTCACTCTTTTTTGTCTTATCTTCCCCTACACCTTCTTGTGTCTTGCTATTTGCTTTAAATC
The DNA here is from genome assembly GCF_053891855.1 of Wolbachia endosymbiont of Protocalliphora sialia. NCBI lineage: Bacteria > Pseudomonadati > Pseudomonadota > Alphaproteobacteria > Rickettsiales > Anaplasmataceae > Wolbachia > Wolbachia endosymbiont of Protocalliphora sialia. Next base: position 250,267 of record NZ_JAIUJX010000001.1, on the reverse strand, counting down.
TACTGTATATAACTAACCCCAGTGCAGTAAAAGCAATATAAGGGAGCATTAAAACTGACAGAGCTAAATTTAATACTTTCTTCTCTGGGCAAGCTCTGTTTATCTCTTTCAATATTTCGCTTGACATATTATACCAGGAGGTAAAAAAGTCAGAATTATAACCTTTATAATGAAATATACTGAGTGGGATATTAAAATCAGTTAACCAATCCTGCTTACTTACAGCATCAAAAAACTCTTCTTCCTCTTCTGAATTAGCAAGACCTAAATCATTCCCTTCTTCTACATTAGAAACATCTTCCATAGCATCAAAAAACTCTTCTTCCTCTTCCAAAGCAACATTGGAAATAGATTCTACTTTACCTAAACCATCACTATTGTTATTTAAATCAATAACTTCTCTATGACCATCTGCAACAACTTGATTCATATCACCACCCTACTTAAAGTAATTTAAGTATAGCATAAACATTACTAACTTTGCAACTTTATTAACTTAATACCAACTGTCAAACCTTGGTATTCCTTAAAATAGAAATCGGCCTCGATCTCTTTATTAGTGTCCAAAGATAAGGCAAGGGTCTGCTCTTTTATATATTTATTCCATGCAGTTATTGCTTCCTTAATTTTTTCATCTTCTGTTTTTATTGTTACTCTAATTCTATCTGATATATCGAAATCAGCTTGTTTTCTAGTTTCTTGAATAAGCCTCACAACATCTCTTGCGAGTCCTTCTAGAATTAGTTCGTCATTGAGCTCAGTAGTCAGAACAACAATCCCTTTATTGTTATCAAATACAGAAGAATATTCACTGTTTGCTTTTAACAATAGTTCATATTCACCTGTTTCTATAGTATAGTTCTCTGTTTCATCCCCCAGAAATATTTGCTCATTCTCAACTTGCTTCCACTTTCCTTCCTTAACGTATTGAACTAGTTTCTTGATTTTGTCTGGAACTTTTCTTCCAAGCACAGGAAAATTTAATTTTAACTCTAGTGATGCAACCTCTTTCAATTCACTTACTATTTCTAGTTCTTTTACATTCACCTCATCTCTTACCATCTCTTGATATTCATCTTCAAGAAAATTGCAGGAAGACTTATGATAAATAGTCATGCTACCAAGTGGCTGCCTTATACGTATGTTAAACATGTTTCTAATAGAGAGTGCAGCATTACATATTTCCCTTACCAAATCCATCTTGGCAATGAGTTCACTATTATATCTATCTAATTGTGGAAAATCAGCCAAATGAACAGATGTTTCTTTATACTTCAGCCCCTGCCATATAGTCTCTGTTATAAGTGGCAACAAAGGAGCTGCAGCCCGTAGTATGTAATAAAAAACTGTGTACAGAACATTATAAGCGTCGGTTTTATCTTGATCTAAGTCACTTTTCCAAAAACGCTCGCGACTGCGACGAATATACCAATTATTTAGCACTTCAAAAAAATCTGTCAAGATTTTGCAAGCTTCCTGAGAGTTATAGTTGTTCATAGAAGCTCGCATACCTTCCACAGCTTCAAAACATTTTGAAATCATGTAGCGATCAATAGTACTTTGATAATCTTGACAAATCTCAGCTTTAATTCCATCTGCATTTGCATACATAGTAAAAAAGTGATAACTGTTCCAAATAGGTTTTATTACGTTTTTTAGAACATCACGCACTAAATTTCCTTCTTTGTCGAGTAGTAAATTACCACCGCAGACAATGGAACCAGACAGCATAAGAAAACGCAGCGCATCAGAACCATATTTGTCAAACACTTCCATTGGGTCAGCATAATTATTCAGACGTTTGGATAATTTCTGCCCTTTTACATCCAAAACAACGCCGTGGCATATGCAGTTCTTAAATGGCTCACTATCAAATAAAGCAGTGGAAAGTACAAAAAGCGTATAGAACCATCCTCTTGTTTGTGCTATATACTCGGTGATAAAATCTGCAGGAAAATTACTCTCAAACCACTCCTTATTTTCAAACGGATAGTGAACTTGCGCAAATGGCATTGAGCCAGATTCAAACCAACAGTCAAATACATCAGGTACACGACGCATAACTGATTTTCCTGTTGGATCATCAGGATTTGGTCTCGTCAAAGTATCGATAAACGGTCTGTGCAAGTCATCTATCTTAACATTAAAGTCTCGCTCTAGTTCTGCTATTGAGCCATACACATCCACTCTTGGATATTTTGCATCGTCTGATTTCCACACAGGAATTGGAGTACCCCAGAATCGATTGCGTGAAATAGACCAGTCGTGCGCTCCTTCAAGCCATTTTCCAAATTGACCATCTCTTATATGATTTGGCATCCAATTAACTCTCTTATTTAGCTCTGTCATTCTTCCCTTAAACTTTGTCACAGCAACATACCAAGAAGGCATAGTGCGGTAGATTAAAGGAGTGTCAGTTCTCCAGCAGTGTGGATAATTGTGAATATATTGCTCAGTTTTCAACCAGCTCCCCTGCCTTTTTAATTTCTTGATTACTGTATCATTGGCATCAAAAACATGAACTCCTGCCAAATCTGAAACTTCAGCAGTAAACTTTCCAGCGTTATCAATTGGACAAACAGCCCGAATATCATGGCTTTGGCAAAGGTAAAAATCTTCTTCACCAAATCCAGGAGCAGTGTGCACAACACCAGTACCATCTTCTCCTGTAACATAATCAGCAATGAAAACACGGAACGCATTCTTTGTATCTTTAAAGTAATCAAACAGTGGTTTATAGGAAAGACCTGCAAGATCACTCGCTTTAAGTTTTGTATTACAGTTTTCATATTGAATATTGCTTTGTTCACAGTGGCTGACAAATTTCTCTAAATAACTTTCAGCAAAGATGCAGACTTCACCATTTACTAACACCATACAATACTCAATACCCTCCCCTACTGCCAGTGCGAGGTTGCTTGGCAACGTCCAAGGGGTTGTAGTCCAAGCAAGCAACTTACATTTTTGTTTAAATTGCTTTGGGTTTTCTAAAAGTTCAAAAGCAACAGTTACAGCTTTGCTAATTTTTTCTCTATATGCATTATCAAGCCTTGTTTCAAAATTAGAGAGTGGAGTTTCGCACGCCCAGCTATAGGGAACAACGCGTATTGATTCATACACCAGACCTTTATCATAAAGCTGCTTAAATGCCCACATGACCGATTCCATGAATGACTTATCCATAGTCTTATAGTCATTGTGAAAATCTACCCATCTTGCTTGTCTATTTACATACTTCTCCCATTCTGATGAAAATTTCATCACAGAAGTACGGCAATGATTATTGAATTTTTCAATGCCAAATTTCTCTATCTCAGTTCTACCAGATATTCTAAGTTCCTTTTCCGCGCCCATCTCAGCCGGTAGCCCATGGCAATCCCAACCAAATCTGCGTTCAACCCTTTTTTGCAGCATAGTTTGATATCTTGCAAATGCATCTTTTATAAAACCAGTAAGCAAGTGTCCGTAATGCGGAAGTCCATTTGCAAACGGAGGCCCATCATAAAATACAAAACAATGATCCTTGGAACGTTTCTCGACTGACTGCTCAAAAATTTTATTTTCCTGCCAAAATTTTATGATTTCCTTTTCTAGCAATGAAAAATCAGGACTGCTGCTTGTATCAGGATAATACTTCATATTCATTTTAACTGGATAAAATCAAAGAATATAGAGCTTTCTGGAAAATTACAAATTCAAAAACTCTGTTTCTATAAACATTGATAGGTGTTGACATTATTATACAGCATATTAATAAATCAGACTTATTTACTTAAGTTAAAGATGAATAAAGACAATAACAGTTGGCCTTATCAGAAATTTCACGATGCTAACAAAAATAATAGTAAAAGCAGCGTTATTTGGAGATCGCTTTCTTATGAATATAATAATTCTGGAAAGGTTGAAAAAGTACACTATCAGTGGGAAAAGAAAAAAAATCCCGCAAATCTATTATATCAAGTCTCATATGATTGCGTAACAGAGAGTTGTAGTCCTTTAAGGATTAAATCTAGATAGCTTATAAACTTATAAAAACACACAAAGTGCTTCTACATGAGACCATGGGAGCACTTTTCTCTAATTAGGCAGCGCATCCCAACAAACTATTTTGCCGAGCTTCCAATATCCTTACATTTACTATTTTATCTTTGTATTTATCGTCAGGATCATCAACGCATACTGATTGCATGTATGGGCTTTTACCAATAATTTGATTTTGGTGTTTACCTTTTTTATCACTGAATAGAACAGGAATAGTTTTTCCTATCATACTCTGATTAAATTCAAGTTGTTGCTTGCTAATTAATTCCTGTAAACGAAGAAGACGCTCTGTTTTAACCTCTTCTGGTACTTGATCTTTTCTTTCCGCCCCTGGCGTTCCTGGCCTTGGGCTATATTTAAAACTATAAGCCTGAGCGTACTTTACTTTTTCTACTAACTTCATAGTTTCCTCAAAATCTTTTTCAGTTTCTCCAGGAAAACCAACAATAAAATCAGAAGAAAATTCGATTTCAGGTTTCAATTTGCGCAATCTGTCTATTATTCCCAAATATTCCTCTGCCGTGTGTTTTCTATTCATTGCATGCAATATTTTATTCGAACCTGACTGCACAGGTAGGTGAACAAACGGCATGAGTTTTGGCTCTTCCGCATGCACCAAGTAGAGAGATTCGTGCATATCTCTTGGATGAGAAGTTGTGTAGCGGATTCTTTCTAGCTTTTCAATTTTAGCAATGTGACTAATTAATTTTCCTAAATCCCACACCTCTCCTTCGCACTCTCCATGATAAGCATTGACGTTCTGACCAAGTAAAGTAATTTCCTTTGCTCCGTTTTTAACCAAATTCAATGCTTCACGAAATATTTCATTTACTGGTCGTGAGTACTCAGCCCCGCGAGTGTAAGGCACCACACAAAACGTACAAAATTTATCACAACCTTCTTGTATAGCAAGAAACGCAGAAGACCCTTGATTATTGCCATAACATTCATCCGGCAATTTATCAAACTTTGCAACTTCTGGAAAATCAGTATTTATTATATGACCTTTACTTCTACTTGCTTTGACTATCAACTCCGGTAAAGCAGGAATACTCTGCGGACCAACAACAATATCAACAAAAGGAGCCCTTCTGAACACTTCTTCTCCCTCTGCTTGCGCTACACATCCAGCCACCACTATAGTAATTTCCTTATTTTTTTGTGATGAATGAATCCTTCCAAGCTCTGAATAAAGTTTTTCTGCTGCCTTCTCTCTAATATGACAAGTATTTAATATCACCAAATCAGCTTGTTCTGCATTACTCACAACACTGAACCCTAGAGGCTTAACTATATTCTCCATTAAAACAGAGTCATAAACGTTCATCTGACAGCCGTAAGTTTTAATGTATAGGCCTTTCATATTAAAATTCTTCATATAAATCCTAGCAAATTATATGAAAAACTGGATTCCAGTACAACAGCCAATAAAGATTGCTTGACAAACCTTCTCGCTTTCCTTACTCTAACAGTAGGGGTATTTTAAGAGCTCAAAAATCTATCTCAGTCTGCAGACTTTCCAGTCAATTTCTCAATAAAAAGTGTAGCGTATCTTCTTCGGTTTATACTGTAGTATGTGCGCTGCATTTTCTTTCTAATCTTTCAGGAGGATTTTATGTCCAGAATTCCAGATACTTAACCTTTATTCTTAAGCTAAAAACCGATTGGTACCTATGGTTTTTATAAAGAAAGTGCAAAAAATACTTTAAAGAATATGAAATAAAGGTAGAAAAGGCTTAAGTAGCCAAAAACTGTTTCCAGGCATAAATTTGTCATGTATACCAAAAAGTAATTACACTAATATAATATTCACACTTATATACTAATATAGATATAATACTAATTAAAGAGCATGTTATGCAAGAAGAAGTATCAGATTCTGCAGATGCTCTTTATCAAAATAAATGTGATTCCTTTCGAGTGACACTCTCCTATATCTTTCTTTAGGTTATACAGAAGTCTAACACAATTATAGAACAAGCTTAAAAGTTCTGGTAAAGTAGTTTTATTTATAAAGAGCATGCTACTTGATATTGAAAAACGCAGCATAACAAATGCACTTTGGAAGTTACAAGAAGCAGATCAAAGGGAGATTTTAACTCTTATACAGAGATTTGAGTTGCCAGAAATATTAGCAAGAATATTAGTTGCTCGTGGTGTTAACATAGAAAATGCACATGACTTCTTACATCCACTAATCAGATCGCTATTACCAGATCCCTTTCACCTCCTTGATATGGATAAAGCTGTTTCTCGCATAATAAAAGCAATAAACAATAATGAGAATATTGCAATATTTGGTGATTACGATGTTGATGGTGCAACGTCATCAGCATTGATTAATAGGTACCTAAGAGCGATTGGGACACACTCTATAATCTACATTCCAGATCGTGTTGATGAGGGCTATGGATTAAACGTAGATGCTTTATTACAACTTAAAAAAAACGGAATTGATTTATGTATTTCTGTTGATTGCGGTACGCTTGCATATCAACCGATAGAAGAGGCAAAGGTCTTTGGACTTGATATTATAGTTGTCGATCATCACCTTGGTACAGAAAAATTACCAAGTGCTGTAGCAGTTGTTAATCCCAACCGCCTTGATGAGAGCTCTCCTTATAATAACTTAGCAGCAGTTGGAGTATCATTTCTGCTAATTGTTGCCCTTAACAGAAGCCTACGTGAGCAAGGATTTTTTACCCACAAAAAAGAACCAGATTTATTTGATCTACTGGATTTGGTTGCTCTTGGAACTGTTTGCGATGTTATGCAGATTATAGGCCTAAATAGAGCATTTGTTTTGCAAGGATTAAAAGTTATGTCAGCAAGGAAAAACGTTGGCTTACGTGTTTTGTTTGACGCTTTGGGAATCCTTGAAAAACCAAGTGTTTCACGATTAGGGTTTAACATTGGGCCATGTATAAATGCTGGAGGAAGAATTGGAGAAGCATCACTCGGTGCAAGGTTGCTTTCCACTGATAATGAAGAAGAGGCGCATTCAATCGCGCTAAAACTAATAGATTTGAATAATGCAAGAAAAATGCTAGAAAATGAGGCTATTTTGGAAGCTACAACACAAGCGGAAAATTTTGCCCACTTAGGTGTAAATTTTATAATGGTAAGTGGTAATTGGCATCAGGGAATAATTGGTATCATTGCATCAAGACTAAAAGAGCAGTTTCACTTACCAACGATAGTGATATCTTTAAACAATGGAATAGGAAAAGCAAGCTGCAGGTCAATTTCTGGAGTAGATATTGGTGCCGCGGTTCTTTCTGCAAAATTTACCAACCTAATCATTGAAGGTGGTGGTCACAGTATGGCAGCGGGATTTTCGATTAAGGAAGACAAAATAAGTGATCTACATGATTTTTTTACTGAAAGATTTGTAAACTCTACAAATGACAAAATCATAAAAGCCGATGGCATAGTAACAGCTAAAGCAATAAACTTATCCCTGTGGAATCAATTGCAACGCTTAGAGCCATTTGGTGTTGGCAATCCTGAACCGAGATTCATCATTCAGGGGACAAAGATAAGAAAGCCGGAAGTTATAGGAGTTGATCATATAAAATGTTTTATTGCTGATGATAATGTTATGGTAAAAGCTATTGCGTTTCGCTCTGCAAATACTGAGCTTGGCTCTGCTATCATGCAGGGAAATGTTAAATCAATTTTAGGTAAAATCTCTATGAATTACTGGAATGGCAATGAATTTGTGCAGTTTTTGATAGAAGATGTCTTAACCATTAGTTAAGTTACTATTTTAAAATAATTACCTATCAATCTCACCAAAGACTATGTCGAGTGAACCGATAATTGCTGCAATGTCAGCAAGCATGTGTCCTTTTGCCATGAAATCTAAGGCCTGTAAATGCGCAAAACCAGGTGCTCTTATTCGACATCTATAAGGTCTATTGGTACCATCTGAAACTATATATACTCCGAATTCGCCTTTTGGCGCTTCAACAGCCACATAAGCCTCACCTTCTGGCACATGATATCCTTCTGAGTAAAGTTTAAAATGGTGAATCAGAGCTTCCATAGATTTTTTCATCTCTGCTCTTGGTGGTGGAGAAATTTTTCTATCTTCAGTTTTTATTGGGCCTCCAGGCATTTTCTCTATACACTGCTTCACCAAGCTGATAGATTGCCTAATCTCTGCCATTCTTACTAAATAACGGTCATAACAGTCACCATTTTGACCGATAGGTATATCAAAATCTAGCTGATCATATATCTCATATGGCTGGCTTTTCCGCAAGTCCCAAGCGAGACCAGCAGCACGCAGCATTGGTCCACTAAAGCCCCAATCAAGCGCCTGTTTTATTGATATTTCACTAATTCCTACAGTTCGTTGCTTCCATATCCTATTTTCTGTCAGAAGACCATCAACATCATCTATATACTTTGGAAATTGCTCTATAAATTTTGCAATATCCTCAATCAAACCTTCTGGAATATCTGCTGCAACTCCACCTGGCCTTATATAAGCTGCGTGAAATCTTGCACCTGAGGCCCTTTCATAGAACTCGAGTATTTTTTCTCTCTCTTCAAAGAGCCATAAAAGAGGAGTCATTGCTCCAACATCAAGCGCTTGGGAAGAGATGTTTAGTAAATGATTTAGTATTCTTGTCAGCTCACAAAATAGAACACGCAAATATTTTGCCCTAATCGGAACTTCGCACTGCAATAATTTCTCTACACATAACGAATATGCATGCTCTTGTGACATTGGTGACACATAATCAAGGCGGTCAAAATATGGCAAAGCTTGAAGATAGGTTTTATATTCTATCAATTTTTCAGTGCCACGGTGCAAAAGCCCAATATGAGGGTCTGCCCTCTCAATCACTTCACCATCCATTTCTAAAACAAGACGTAACACCCCGTGTGCAGCTGGATGCTGCGGTCCAAAGTTTAACATCATTGTCTTTAGATCAGGCATATTTGGCAGTTTAAGGTATTAAAGTTGTATAGGATAAAATGTGTTTAAAGTCAATACAATAGAAAAACTCCTTAAAAGTTCACCATCTCCTCATGATCTGATAGACAATATTTATTTGAACTACAATTATTATACTTGTGTTGATTAAGGTAGCAAAATTATGTATAGATAATTTTGACTAAAAAATAGTTTTTCAAGTCCTATTTTGGAGTAATCAAAATTAATGAAAGACAATAAATATAACTTAGGTTTAAGAATCATTCATTGGTTAATGTCTGCTCTTATTATTGGAATGCTTTGTTCTGGACTATACATGAAAAGTTTGCCGATTAGCAATGAAATTAAATTCAGCATATACGCTATTCATAAGGCTTGCGGTATCACCGTTCTTGGATTAATTATAGTACGCATATTTTTTCGCGTCTTTACTTATGTTCCACCACTTCCAGCCAATTTTTCTCGATTCGTAATTAATACGAGCAAAACGATACACTTTGGTTTGTATGCTTTGATGATGCTAATGCCACTATCTGGTTATGTCATGTCTTCTGCTTCTAGTAAAGAGATCAAATATTTTGTTCATATCCCTTTGTTAATCAATGAAAACAAAGAGCTAGCTAGTGCAGCTAATCAGCTACATTCGATACTTGCGTATTTTATGGTACTCTTTATAGTCTTACATATACTTGGCGCTTTGAAACATACATTCATAGATAAACAAAACATTTTTAAACGTATGATATAGGCTATATGTTGAGCAGGCTTTGGAAGAAAGGAACGAATTTTCTCGGTAGTGAATTTTCAATAATGGGTGGTGCTATGAGCTGGGTTTCAGAGAGAAATTTAGTTTCGGCAATTTCAAATGCCGGTGGTTTTGGTGTAATTGCATGTGGTGCGATGTTCCCAGACTTACTGAAAAAAGAAATCATAGAAACACAGAAATTAACTAACAAACCATTTGGTATAAACCTAATTACTATGCACCCAAAGTTGAGTGAGTTGATAGATGTGTGTATTGAAACGAAAGTAAGCCATATAGTGCTTGCTGGCGGATTACCAACAAAGCCTAATATAGAAAAAATCAAGAGTGCAGGCATTAAAGTTATGTGCTTTGCACCAGCATTAAGCCTTGCGAAAAGGCTAGTAAAAATGGGAGTAGATGCATTAATAATAGAGGGAATGGAAGCAGGCGGGCACATAGGGCCAGTTAGCACTTCTGTTCTTGCACAAGAGATATTGCCTCATTTTAAAAATGAACAAATACCAGTGTTTGTCGCAGGTGGAATAGGAAGAGGCGAAATGATAGTGAACTACCTAGAAATGGGAGCAAGTGGCTGTCAAATAGGTACATTATTTGTCTGCACGAATGAGTCAATCGCTCACAAAAATTTTAAAGAAGTATTCATCAAATCAGCTGCGCGTAATGCTGTATCTTCTGTGCAGATTAGTGCTGATTTCCCTGTAATTCCAGTAAGAGCTATAGCCAACAAAGCAAGTGATGATTTTATGAAGCATCAAAGAGATATTATCGATAAATATCAAAATGGAGAAATCTCAAAAGAAGAGGGGCAACTTGAAATAGAAAAGTTCTGGGCTGGAGCTTTAAGAAGAGCAGTAATTGATGGAGATGTTGAAACAGGATCTTTAATGGCCGGTCAAAGTGTTGGCATGGTTGATAGAGAAAAGCCTGTAAAAGAAGTGATAGATATGCTAGTTCAACAGGCAAGCAATTATGTTGAAATGTAAAACCAGTAATCAGCAAAGCAAATAGTTAGCAAATTGCTATAATTATCCGTAATAAGGCATAACCGCTTAGTTTTAATGTAAAATTAACGCTAAAGAGGTATCTATACATTTTGTTATGTATGGAGAGATGTTATGCTAAGTACTTCAAAAAAAACTCAGAGTAATGAAGTAGATATTAACCAAAAATTGTACGACACTATATACAAGAAGGTAACAAAAAAAACACATAGCAATCAAAGTCCAAAAAAAGATGGAGATGGAACTATCAAAAAATGCATAGAGTTGTTCAACAATGGAGCTGATCCCAATGTATTAATTCAATTAGAAAAATTACTGAGAAAGCAAGAAGAATATCAAAAATATTATAATTATTACACTGAGAAATTTCTTCCAGCATTGAAAAAAAAAGTGATAGAGTCAGGGGAATTAATGAAACCTTCAGTACTTAACAATGAAGAAAAATCATCACAAAGATCACCAACAATAAAAGGGAAAACATTAAAAATAATTTCAGAGATTACTAAAAAGAGCAACAATAAAGATCATTCTAGTAGCACTATTCAAAATCAGAAAAGTCTTAGAAGTAATCAAGCAAATAGACAAAATAATACTATGGAACTATTTAACAAACAAAGTCTTTCTGGTGAAGTTGAAATTCCCAAAAATTCAGGTATTAATCCTCTGGAAAAGGATTCTTTAGCTAAGGGTGTAAGTGGAAAAGGAACCCCTGGAAAATACAATACCTTGAGAAATTCAGGTTATTATGGTGCTTCAGCACATCCTACATCAAAACAATCGCAAGCAAGAAAGGAGATCGCACAATCACAATTGAATAGTCAATCTGATCTTTCGATTGATAGTAAAGATTTAAAAAATGAAAAGCCTAATATAACTGTGAATGCTGTAGAAGTGCCAAGCGGTGCAAATACTTCTAAACTCAGTAGTAGTAGTGATTTAGATAGTGGAATAAATTTATCTGGCTTGGCATCAAGTAGCAGAAGGAGCAGCTTAACTTCAGTAACAAGCATTTCATCTGAGGAAAGTGTACACTTAAAATTAAACCCTGCTGAGGAAGATAATGGTTTGCAACTAGAAGATGAAGGAAAAACAAAATTAGCACATCCGAACAAAACAAGGCCCAAAGGACCAAGCGGAAGAAGATCCCCTTCTAAATATTATAAAAAGATTGAAGAAGGGCTAGCACCTCATTGTGTGATCTCAGTGACAGGCAGTAAGGTAAAAGATACAATGCAATCCAATAATTATGAAAATAATAGTAAAAACAAAAATCTTCACGTCGCACTTGTAACAAGTTCTGCTCTCTTAGCAATAGGGTGCATTGTTGCAGGAGCAATGACATCAGGATTAGTAGGAGCAGGACTGTTTGTGGTGGCTGCGGTGTTTGCTACAGCAACTGCTGCTGAATTGTGTTCAAACTTTCTGTCAAGTAAATTGACATCCATTAGTGTGAGTCCTCTTGTTGATAATAAAGAGCTAACACGGTGATAAAAGTTAAATATGAGTTACTTATGGTGAGCAAGTGAATTCGGTTCTTGCCTATTGATGTAAAAATTGTTACATTTGAGAAGTATCTTAAAGGTATTTAGCTGATGCATATTCAATTGGGTAGAGTTTTTGCTATTGTAGCCCTGTTAAGTTTTATCTTCATGTCATGTTCTAGCAAAGCAAGTGATGAATTGAAAAATATACCAGGAACGTTGAAAGAACTTATTTCTTCATTTTTAGTTAAAGATACTGTAGAAAATATGAGTCCCTCAACAATTATAGGTTTATGTATAGCTACAGTGATACTTGCAGTAGTGTTCAGAGGCCTAATTTTTTTCATGATAATATTTGGCGTACTGATCATGATGTTTGGAAGCACAGAAAAGGCAACAGATTACCTGAAAGAAAAATTCAACTTTGCAAAGGACATACAGTTACAATCCAATAACAAAAAAGAAGATAAGGATTAAGTAAGATAGATGATTCTTTATTATCTTTTTATTGAATACGCATGATATTGTATGCAACCAAAAGTACCAGCCACTAGATCTAATTCTGAAAAAAAGAACAATTTAGCGTTACTAGAAAGTATTAATTTAGATTTTATCCCTTATGCTTGCCACTACGATGAAGAAACTATACTAACAAAACAGGGGGAATTATTAAAAATAATCAAATTAGAAGACTATTCTTCAGTTGATAACTATGGTGATCTTAGAACTGAAATTAGAAAAAGTATATCAAAAAATATCAAGAGTTTATATTTTACCGTTTGGATTCACACTGTCCGTAAGCGCAATAAACTGAGCTTACAGTGGAATAAAACTTCAGACTTTTCCGATCAGCTACACTCAACGTGGTTTAATAAACTAGTTGATAGTAAACTACAGTATATAAATGAGCTATACATTGTGGTGTTACTTAGTGATTTTGGCAAACATATTAATAATGCATTTTTTTTTGGCGGGATAAAGAATAGGCACAAGTTATTTTTACAAAAAAATCATCAAGAATTACAAAAAATAACTGACCTGATTCAAAAAGATTTAGAACCTTTTGGAGCTAAAAAACTGGGCCTTAGATCTAGTGAAGGCAAAATATATTCTCAAATGATGGAATTTCTCCATTACATTATTACATTAACGCACAAAGATTATCCAATATGTGAAAGGGATCTATCGCAGCATGTTAAAAATTTAAAAGTAGCTTTTGGTTTCAATAAATTTCAAATATCGTTTGAAGGTCAACAGAAGTTTGGTTCTATTTTTTGCATAAAGGAATATCGAGAAATCCCCTTAGAAAATATAGATAGGTGTTTGCAACTTGACTCTGAGCTTATCATCACAGAAATAATAATATTTACTAGTAATAATAAAGCAGTAAAAGAATTCAAAAAACAAATTAATATACTGCAAATCAGTGAGGACAATACCTTACTTCAAAACTCAGGAATAAATGAAATAATAGAGCTTGAAAAAATTTCTGCTATGGATTTTTGTCAACAGAAAATTATTGTTACAATCTTTGCAGATGATAAGAATAGGTTAGCTAAAAATATCAGTGATTTATCCTCTGTAATGTCGTTAATCGGGTTGATGATGTTTAGGACTGATCTGCACATGGAAAATCATTTTTGGGCACAGCTTCCTGGAAACTTTGCTTTTGTTACACAACCAAAAAATATATTAGAAAAATATGCTTGCAGCTTTGCTATGTTGCATGATTTTACATCAGGTACGTTAAAAGGAGGAAGATGGAAAGAAGCAGTAACAGTTTTTTTTTCAAAAAAAGGCAGTCCTTACTTTTTTAACTTTCATGGAAAGAAAAATAATGGTCATACCACAATACTTGGAGCTCCAAATTCAGGTAGAACCTCACTGATCAATTTCTTACTTTCGGAGTCAAGAAAATTTAACCCTAGGATTGTTATATTGGATAATACTGGAAAATCAATAATATTTACTAAAGCAGTAAGCGGCCAATATTACATAATTGATCCAAAATATAAAGATAAAAGTCTAAAATTTAACCCACTGAACATTGAAGATAGTGCTTCTAATCGCAATATGCTTGTTGAATTGATCAAAAGGATGGTTGCAGATGCAAGTTTGGTAGACGTAGAAGAAAAGACAAAAAAAATTGTAGATTCTATATTTGCTATACCAAGAGAATCGCGCTCTATTTCTCAAATTTCTGAAGTGCTTTTACTTCTTGGGGGTAAAATAAGTAAATGGTGTGGTGATGGTGAATTTGCTTACTTATTCCAAGATGGTGATGAGTCAGACATTGACTGGGAAACAAAAACTATATCCCTCAATACTGCGAATCTCACTAAGCAAAAAGAATGTATGTCCGTGATACTTTACTATTTCTTATACTCTTTCGAAGCAAAATGTGATGGCTCACCTGCAATACTTGTTTTGGATGAAGCATGGGAGATAAGTAATATTTTTCCTACAGAGGGAGAGTTTGACGACTGGATGCAAAGAATGACAAAGTTAAATGTTGTAGTAATTCTAAGTACTGAAAACTTAAACCTAGCATTTGCTAGCAAGTTTACTCAATATTTAGATAAGCATGTCGATACCAGGATTCTGATGCCGAACATCAATGCAAACAGATTATACATGAAGGCATTTTCTCTGTCGAAAGAGGAACTGAATGTCATTTTGCAAACACCAACACAGGAAGGTTTATTTTTGATCAAGCAATACAAAGGTTTAGTAACTTTAAATCTAGATTTGAAAAATATGAAAGAAATACATGTACTTTCAGCTAATAAAGAGACTATAAAGTATATGTATGAGGCGATGAAGGAAAAAGGCGAAAAAGTGAGTAAGTGGTTACCGGTGTTCTATGAAAAATGTAAAGCTTAATTTTTTATTGATATTCTCCTTGATATTTTGTCTTTCTTACCAAGGATATGCTGATTGTCCAACATTTGTAAAAAGTAATACTGAAATTGAAGCTGCAGGAAGTAAAGCAGGAAAAGGTATTGCAAATTTTTTTAAAGGCAAGTGGAGCGATTTAGACTTTGACGAAAAATTATTGCAATTTATTAAAGTTACAGCAGTAAATAATCAGGGACCAGAAGGTTACTTCGATCCAAAGATTAAGGTCTGCGATTACGAAGGAAACGACAACTGTTATATATTATCCAGTGGAACATTCTGCCGCCAGATATATGGAACGCAGAGTACAGGTGCTGGAGTTTCTGCAGCAGCTTTTATCGATTGGGAAGGGGATAAAATTCTGAATGATGGAAAGATTCATGGACAGATGACACAGGGTCTTGAGTGGGAATGGGCAGATGGTGTTACTGATGAAGAAAAAGTAAAATTTGCTAATTCTCCTAAGATATGTGCTTGTAGCCAAAAGGGTGCTTGCATGTCAGGAATTTCTTCATGGGACTCTAGAGTATTTTCTGGGGAAAATATTTTTCGTCCTGGAGAGATGGAAAAAGTTTGTGATACATGCTATCAAACAAAAGTAAAGTGTGCCCCTGTGCAACTTGCACCTGGCCCACCTCCATTTTGTGAACAACTTGCGATGTCACCACCACAAGTTAGAATTGTCCCTATAACAAATGAAGAAAATGATTATTTCCATCCAAGAGTTGGAGTCATTATTGGTGAGCTGAAAGAAAGAAGGGAAATATATGTTCCATCTGCTGTTTCAAATCACAAGAATATTCCAAGTTGGACATATCCTATTCCAGATAAAGATACTATCCATTATTTCAAAACCTATAGAAAGAAAGATCAGCTCTGCGCTGAATATTATGGTACTGAAAAAGAAGAATCAAAAAGAAAATTACAATTTCCTGCCCGTTGTTTTCCATCACCAACTGCTCCAAAGCCTGAGGAAATAAAGGTAGTAAATGAAAATACGCTAAAAGTAAAAATGAAGATGAGTGAGAACGTTTGTACTTATGACGCACGTGGAACTCACAGTAATGGCATCTGTACTTTTTATGTTAATAAAAATTCTCCTACATACATTGGCCATCTGCCTTTAATAGTAGTAAAGCCAGCAATAGTAAAAAAAACAACTGGTAACGGTAACATAAAAAGCGATATCGATAACATAATAGAAGGTATATTAAAAAATAACTCTCAGTTTGAGGTTTTAAAAAAGTATGGATATGTTCCCGATATTGAAACAGAATGTAAAGAGCTTCAGAATGGTAAGTGCAAACTAGATGGCTCAGGATATCCAAAAGTAGAAATAAAATATAAAGAAAATCCTAAAAGTAAAATGCTATGCCTTTCTGGGTGGCAACCAGAACCAGAGGAGTTTGTTCTTAAAAAAGAAAGTAAGCTAATATCGCTAAAATCAATGGGGGCAAGATACAATAAATACAATACTGTTTATTCAAAGGAGTCTGATCAGCTTTATTATTTTCCCTGTAACAAAACAATTGAGGTTTTAGCACAGCCACAAGATGCACTGAATGAAATAATATTTAATAAAAAAGGATATATTTCCATTCCTGCTGAAAATAAGTCTAGAGATAACTGTGTTGCTAACAAGGATGATGAAATAGATACAAAACAGAATTGTAACAAATGCAAGATAGTATATAAATTGATAGATGGGGAGCGTAAAGAAGAATGTAAGCAAGGTGATGATGGTTGCCTCTGCTTTGATGGAGTATGTAGTCGCTCAACACAGTATGTGAACAAGGATAATAAGCCATTTTACTTAAGAGTTTCACAAGATGGAAATGGCGTTGTAACGAAATTAGATAATCCAATTAGAACAAATAGAACAGAAGTCTTTTTCGCTGATAAATTATGCAGGTTCGATTTAGACGGTTTAAAAAAGAGATTGCGTGAAATAATAGTAACGCAATTGAGAAATAAGAAGCAGGAGCTTGAAAGGAGTAATAAAGAATCTTATGAGCTTGGAGATGGCTATACAGACAACTTATCGGTATATGATTACGTTGAAATAGAAGCATGGGGAGGTGGTGAAGCTGGTCATATAATTGGTAAAGCTCGGTCTACTGTAAGCAAGCAAGGAAGGCCAGGTGATTACATTAAAGCTAAACTAAAAATCAACCCCGATTATCCCTACATTAAAGTAAAAGTAACAGAAGGTGGTGGTGGGCAAGAAGATTATAAATCTAACAAAGATGGGGGACCAACTTTAATAAAAATGTGCAAAGACCCTTCAGAAATAATTTGTAAAGATTTAATTACTGTTGCAGGTGGTGGTACATACAGAACCTATGGAAAAATAGATTATAAAGAGACAATAATTCATGAAGAAAGTTTAAAATTAGAAGAAAAAGTTACAAGAGGAGATAAGCTAAACTCTGGGGAGGATAATAAAATAGCATACATAAGAAATGGTGAAATTGGGTATGAAAATGTAAAAAAATGTAGTAAAAACTATGTGAATAAAAAATACGGTGCTGGCGGTTGTATCAATCAAAACACAGGGACTTATAGTAAAGGTGCTCCTGGTTATGTGAAGATTAAACCTATGTTTGAGAAAATTAATAAAGGAAGAGTAAAAAAAATAGATGATGCTATTAAAAAAATGATACAAAATCCAGATGACATCACAGGTATTGATGATTCCTTAATAAATAAACTTGATCAAAAGATTATTGATACAATTAAAGAAGAAATTAGAAAAGAATTGTTAGGATTATAGTCAAAGGACCCTGATGGTTGCAAATGGGGTAAAGTTGAATTTACATCACTGAGACAGATGCATGTGAAACCAGTGTTTCTTTTCTTGTCATCACAGCTTCCATAATGTCATCTCAGTGCGTGATGCACAGCTGTATAGAAATTGAAGATGTCATTCCAGTGCGTGACACCCACTTCTTTCTAGTGCTTCCTTCCTTGTCATCACAGCTTCCATAATGTCATTCGAGTAGCTGACACTGGAATCCATGTAAATTTAACTGGACGCCAATGTCACAAACTAGTCTTCTCATCTATCTTATTTTGCTACTCTGCTGAACAGATACGTCAATTTCATCTACTGATGAGCTAGGTCTGCTGTCCTTTATATGTTGTACCAAAAGCTCCATAATTTTTTTTTGCTCATAAAATTGCTGAAATGAATATATTCCATTCGAGCCAACTAACACGAAGAATCCTCCTTGTACATTTGGAGGATTATCATGCCAGCTAATTTTTCTTATGTATTCAGCAGCTTGCAAGGAAGTATCTCCTGAAAGGTTTTTAATATTAGGATCAGCACCTTTTTCTAGCAGTAATCTTGCCATTTTTTCATTACCTTTCATAGCTGCTATATGTAGAGGTGTATTGCCAAGCTGATTGCCAATATTGACATCCACCCCTTCTACACTAAGTAATAATTGAGCTACCTCGTCATGGCCATTATCAATAGCTACACACAAAGGATTCATACTGGTATCACAGCCATTGACTTTAGCACCATTATCAAGAAGCAACTTAACTACTGCTGCATGCCCATTCTGAGCAGCTAGATACAAGGGTGTGACATTATTTTTTTTATCTACTATGTTAACATCAGCATTTTTTGTGCTAATTAATAGTTCAACTATTTCAGTATGTCCGTTCTGAGAGGCTAAGTACAGAGCTGTTATACCAAATTCATTGTCTTTAGCATCAATCTCAATTTCTTGAGTATTAAGTAACACCTTTACAACTTCTACAAGTCCATTTTGAGCAGCAATATAATGCACCCATTTGTCTAGACCATTTTTTTCAAAGTGATCCGG
>NZ_JAIUJX010000001.1:208825-211296 GCF_053891855.1 Wolbachia endosymbiont of Protocalliphora sialia | reverse complement strand
ATCAACCATTTTTTTTTGGTCTAGTTTATGGGGTGCATTATAGTTTCTTTTCTTGTCATCCCAGTGCTTGACACCCATTTGTTCCTATAGTTGTCTTTTCTCATCTACCTCATTTTGCTAAGTAAGTTTTTGCAGCTTGCATTCTATTACAAAACCACTGTGGTACTAACGAGTGGCAAAATGGTAGCGAATCTAAACTAAAAAGAATACATTTTTACACTGCTTGAAAGTCTACTCGATTCAATTTTAAAAACAATTATAATATACTTTGTGCGTGGTTAAGATAGCTCTGGAATGATTAAAGAATTGAGTCATCAGTTGAGTAAGACTCATCATTTATGTCCGTTACAGAGGAAAATTGCTCAGTTAATGTAGTCATTTTTCTACCTTTTCCACTGTTTGTTAATTCAAATACATCAGCTGGGCAGTGGCCTGAAGAATCTTGATTAGTAGTTCCTTTTGCAATAAAAAAAGATGGTTTATCGTTAAGTAACTTGCAGAAATTTGGCTTATATTCCTTTTTCATACAGTTTAAACTTATATATTGATATTTATCTGGAATATTTGAGTATTGTGGATCATATTTTTTATGTTCAAAAAACTCATTACCTAAGAAGTTACAAAACGTTAATTGATAATCATCATTATTACTGGACTGAACAACTTTGAGGTAATGAAAATCTCTAGGAATTTTCATCTCTTCTTCTTTTGTAGTATGGTTATATATGACAAGCTCACCATTTAGCATATGATAGCCAATTTTCGGTAAAGTAGCTACAAGCTTACCATTTTCTTCTTCATTGATATCATCCGACAATTTTTTTTCTTGCTGCAAAATAGAATTCTGCCCTGCCTTAATTGAGCTTTCTGTTGCTTCTAATACACTGCACTTCTCAGACTTAGTTAAGCTTTCTATTACTTTTGATATCTCACTGATTTCTAATATATCATGTTCATTTTTTGTGTATTGATATTTGTAGCAACTACCATCTTTACATACTGGAAGACATTTTCCTTCTTCATCTGATATATAGATATAATCACCTTCTATTGTAAAATAAAGTCCACCTTTTTCTTCTTTAATCTTTTCTAGTACTGGGTCATTTTCATCGTTAAAATTGATAAAATTGAGCATTCCAAATAAATAATTTCCTTGATCATCACTCATTATGAGTTGAACACCAAAATTATTAGTGTCTTTTATGTACTTACGTGAAATTAACGCTTCTTCTCCTAATTTAAGCTGTTTTATAATATTCTCTTGATTCTCGCCTATGATAGCTTTTTGTTCTATAATAAAGTCCATGCCATTTAATTTCAGAGGTGAGTTGTTTGTAAATAAAACTATCTCATCACCCTGCTCCTTTAACTTTAAATCATTAATATTCCCTACTTCAACTGTACCAATATGTGAAGAAACAGTATTAACATTACCATTTTCCTTTACTATGTAATATGCAGTGGGAAGTTTAATCAATTTTTTATAAAGCGGATTTTTATCGTCTATTTTAAATATATGTTTTTCCATGATATTACCTTAAATAACCAATAACTTGCTGATTAATGGCACTGAGGCTACTAGGAGGAGCAACATAACTCATAAAACTCCTTGGCTGCTCATTATCTGCCACTATTTTTTCAGTATTAACGAAAGCTCTTTTCTGCTCATTTAATCTTTTTTCCATATTATCTTTAAAAATAGCCAAACATTTACCGGTTTGTTTGTAATTAGGGAATGATTTTTTCGCAGTTACACACAAGAACTTCAACAACTCGTTATGATTTTCATCATTAAGTAATGACTTATTGATAATGGTTGACTGTAGTTCCATTGGATCAAAATTTAGACTTCTCTTTGAAATGCCACATTTCACAGCTGTTGCTCCTAATACTTCTTCAAATTGTATTACAATATCTGCTGCATTTATTATTTTTGCTACTTCCTGTATTTCATTTTTTACTTTATATTCATCCTGTCCTACCGCAGGGTAAAAGAAATTTATTACTTGAGATATAAATGAAGTTGGTCTGCTTGCTCCGCTTGTCACTGATGATTTTTTAATTTCCCTCCTTCTTCTACGTGCACCACAAATTTGATCTGCTGGACTTGTTCTACAAAATATCTCTTTTGTTTTACTATAGAGCGCCTCTGTGTCTCTTTGCGATCGCAAAGCTTGAGTGTTAAAACTTTTAGCATTTTTTGTAAAAATAGCTGTTTTATTGTGCAGTTCTTCGACTTTGTTTGCAAAACCTTCTGAAGCATTTTTAGCTGCCTCTGCTGCTTTTTTAGCATCCAGAGTTTCATTTTTTGCTTTTCTTATCTCACGTAAAAACTGATCAGCTAATGTAGCACCTATTCCATCTATACCGGGCTCACCTTTTATGCCTTGAGGACCAATATCTCCTTTTAATCCATCTATACCGGGCTCACCTTTTATGCCTTGAGGACCAATATCTCCTTTTAATCCGTC
>NZ_JAIUJX010000001.1:118115-208815 GCF_053891855.1 Wolbachia endosymbiont of Protocalliphora sialia | reverse complement strand
TCTGGACCTTGCAATCCATTTGCACCTGGAGCTCCGATCTCTCCTTTTTCACCCATATCACCTTTTATTCCCATGGCTCCGTCTAATCCTTTAGGACCAATATCTCCTTTTTCTCCCTTTGGACCTTGGACTTCTCCTGGATTTTTCCTTAGTTCTTCTGCAATGCTTTGTGTTAGCTCGGTATTATTTGCAAGGTTTTCTACTAATGTATGATTAGCATCACTTAGTAACACATCTGCTAGCTCTTCCATTCTGTTATCAGCTAATGCAATGGCTATTCCTGTTTGAATATCTTGATTACTAATAATTCTTCCTGCAACTTGCTTCTCTAATACTAAATCTCCGCCTTGGTCACGATATTCAAGCACCTGATTAGCAATAGTGCCATTATTAATTAATTTTTGTGCAACTTCTTCAGGACTTGCATCTCTACCTTTATCACCTTTAGACCCAGTATCTCCTTTGTCACCTTTAGAACCTATCTCTCCTTTCTCACCCATATCACCTTTTATCCCTATGGCTCCATCTAATCCTTTAGGACCTATATCTCCCTTTGTTCCATTTATACCTGGCTCACCTTTTATGCCTGGCTCTCCCTTAGGACCTTGTGCACCTGGCAATCCATCTGTTCCGGTATCTCCTTTATCACCTTTAGAACCAGTATCTCCTTTGGGACCTTTTATCTTTCCTGGATTTTGTCTCAACTCTTCTGCTATTCCTTCACGTAAGACTGGATCATTTACCAGCACTTTTTTATCTTGATCATCTTTTGCTTCTAGTACTGCTCTTCCTAATTCACCTACTTTTTGAGTGTCAAAGAACTGATGAACAATATTTTCAACTATTGTTTTTGCTGCATTCACATCGCCTTTTAATTTGGCATACTCAAGCAAATACTCAACTAATTTTTCCTTGTCTATTTCTTGCTTCACGATTTCTAGAGCCTTTGCCTGCTTATTTAAATCACTATGAAGCAGAAGATACTTAGCAAGTGCCCAATTGCTCACCTTACCTTTTATAAGATTGTGAGCTTCTATCTCGCTCATACTGCTTCTATCAACAAGTAGTTTAGCAAGCTTTTCTGCAAATTTTTCATATTTTTGGAAGGCTATAGGATCGGGATTATTTTTCTTTGTGGCATCGCTTGTTATCTTACTCACAGTATCTTTTATAATGTTTTTTGCTTCCTCTAAAGAAAGTTTACTTACTACTCCTTCAGTAAGTTTTGCTACATCAATTTTATTCACAAGTTCCTGCGAATTAAGATTAATTTTACCGGCAATCTGAGTTGCAAGATTTTCACCTTTGATACCATTTGCGTTAAGAACTGCTTCTCCTAGCTCAGCTTTTTTACTGGTAACTAATTCAGTTGCAATTTCTATAGCACTTGAGGCATCTCCCTTCTCACCTTTAGAGCCAGTATCTCCTTTAGAACCTTCTGGACCAGGAAAACCTCGGTCACCCTTATTACCTTTGGAACCTTGTTCGCCCTTTAACCCCCGTTCACCGTTACGACCTGGTTCGCCCTTTTGGCCTGGAGGACCTTGTACGCCTTTAACTAACGCTTTTAAAGAATCTTCTCGCTTTACACGCTCACCAAAAAAATGTGCTATTCTTTCTGAAAATCCCATGGAATTACGCTTATCTTCTTCCATTATAGCTGCTGCTAAAGGATATAGATGGGCTCTGTTAGAAGAAAATTCGGTAACAACTTGATTAATACTTGGAGTTATTCCATTAGTGCCTTGATTTCCTTTTTCTCCTTTAGGTCCTTGATCACCTTTTGATCCATGCGCACCTGACGATCCAGTATCCCCCTTGTTACCTTGAGGACCAGGCGCTCCATCGAAGCCTCTATCACCTTTTTGTCCCCTTTCACCTGGCTCACCTTTAGGACCTTGTACACCAGTACGTTCTAATCTGTCTATTCTGCGTTTTAAAAGTTCAATTTCTGTTTCTAAATTTATATGTTCTTGAATATTCACATCAACCTCCAAAAAGTTATCAAAATTTTCTAAGTTATAATAATAAGGATATGGACCTGGTCTATTGTCGTGCTCATACCCAAAAGAATTAGGGTTAAAATTATAAAAATTTTTGCATGTGCTATTTTCATACGATATGCAACCAACATAACTATTGCCTAACTTTTTTACTGCGAAATAGGTATCTTGTGCTTTCAAGCTCTCCATTTCATGAAAAGGGAATAACTCGAATGTATTGCTTATACGAGTAAATGCTGAAAGGACATCATTCAATATGCCAACTTTTCCACCAGTTAAATTATATACCTGAGCGCTCCTATATCCTTTGTACATATTTCTTGATTCTTTAAACAAATAGTCTCCTATTTTTATTTTGAGTCTTTTATCAGGTGAACTTTTAAGATCTTCCAAAATAAGACTGACATTTTCGCTACTAATTATGTCTTTTGGATCTATTAAAACCTTCCTGTTTTCTAGCAGTTCATAATAAATACTACAGCTTTCACGATTATATGCCTTAACATGTAAACCATTTGTGTAACCATGAGGTATACGATCAATAGTAGCTATGATAGTATTTTTGCCATCATAGTAATAATAATAAGGTTGATCAGAGGTAGTAACTAAAGCGAATTTGTAATCATTTCCTACCCTTTCTAGCTTTAATTGTGGCCATTCAGATAAGTTGTTTAGTATACTTGCCACGTCATGCTTCAAATCCCAAATTTGAAAACTCAGGCCAATATTGTTGTCGATGATAATGTAAGATACACTAGGCAGGCTAAATGTTGTTTTGTTATTTAATCTTATTTGTGCAGGTATCCTACGACCAGTTCTATTATTACAATCGTTTTGTGGAATATCTTCTTTTTCTAGTTTAAAACGCATCTCCACCTCCCTTTGCGATTAGATATAGTTAATTTATGGGTATTAATTATTGATTAATAATGATGATAAGTAAATATGATTATGCTTTATACTAATTTACTTATAAACTAATTTGTGAAAGAAAGTTATTTTTTGACAACTGAGCACAAAAATGCTTTATATTATCCAATTTCTTACTACTATAGCTCTTTCATCTGATAGATGATGTCGTTCCAGTTCTTCCACAACCTTGCTGGAAACGTTTTCAGTATAGGAATAAATTCTATTAATCTATAGAAACACCCCTATCCTCAGGATAAAGAAGCTAGTTAAATTTGTCAAGCAATTTTTTCATGACCAGCTAGATAAATAGCTACTTCTTCAATTTGATTGAGGTAAAAAATTGATTGCCGTTGCGGTAAATAAGCAACATTACTGAATCTTTGCCGTCTTTCTTTACTGCTGAATCAATTTGTTTTTGAAAATCAAGTATTTTCAATATCGATTCCATCTAGTTGAATAATTATATCACCTTTCTTAATAACACGTAGTGTAGAATTACTACTACTATCTACACTAGTAACTACTACACCCTTTGTGGATGCATTATTTTTTAGTTCTTTTGGCAAATTTGAAACGGTTAAACCACTTATATAACTAGATGTTGATTTATTTTCTTCTTGATTATTACCTGAATCATCATTTGTAGATTCCTCGATTGCAACCTTGATATTGACTTCTTTACCTTTTCTAAGTAACTTAACCTGTACTTTCTTTCCGGGCTCAGTTCGTGAAACCATATGAGGTAATTGCGTCATTCTATCAATTTTTTTGCCGTCAAACTCTAATAGTATATCACCTACTTTGATTCCTCCTTTCTCTGCAGGACTGCCCTTTACTACACTTGCAACTAATGCACCTTTGATATCTTTTAAACCCAAGGATTCAGCAAATTCTTTTGTTATAGGCTGAACTTGCACGCCAAGCCAACCATGTTTTATTTTTTTACCACTTTTTAATGTGTCAATAATTGAAATAGCTAGATTAGATGGTATAGCAAAGCCTATACCCACGTTACCGACAGACTCAGATGGGGAATAAATAGCAGTATTAATGCCTATAACTTTTCCATTTAGATGAAATAGTGGTCCCCCTGAGTTACCTCTATTAATTGCAGCATCAGTTTGAATAAATTCATTCATAGTACCAATACTAATGTCTCTAGATCTTGCAGACACAATTCCTGTACTTACAGAGCCACCCAAACCAAAAGGGTTGCCTATTGCAATAACTGTATCACCAACTCTTGCTTTATCAGAATTACCAAATTCAACAAAAGGAAGATCTTTATCAGAATTAATCTTAAGCACAGCAAGATCAGTTTTTGCATCATAGCCTAAAACTTCTGCTTTGAAATAAGTATTATCGTTCATAGTAACTGTAATATCTTGGGCATTTTTAATAACGTGATAGTTGGTTACTATGGTTCCACTTTTATCTATAATAAATCCAGACCCAAGTAACGTCACTTCTCTATTAATGCTAGGAGCTCTATCAAAAAATTGATCAAAATGCTCGAAAAATTCTCTAAAGTCATCAAAGAAATTATTTCTTGGCGTAAAGGGAATTTTAGTTCTACTGTTATTTTCTTGCTTAACTATTTGCTCACTTGAAATATTTACAACTGCGGGAATAAGTTCTTCCACTATGTCAGCAAGCCCTTTATTACAACTACATACAGGATCTGCAACTGTTTTTGCAAACAGATTAGCATATGAAGAAAATGAAATTAAAAAATATGCAAATATAGATAAAATAAATGCTTTACTTTTCATAAACTATTTCCATCCCTTGTTCAAAATATCTAAGAAATTATTATTTGGTGAAAGCACAAATTTAGTATTACCCTCAGCAAATGATTTATTGTAAGCTTTCATAGAGCGATAAAAGTTAAAGAACTCTTCATCAGCCTTAAATGCCTCATTATAGATTCTAGTTGCTTCAGCATAACCACGGCCTCTTATTTCATGTGATTCTTTTACTGCACTAGAGACAATTCCCCTTTTTAATTTATCAGCTTTTGATCTAATTTCTTGTCCAGCTTGTTCTCCTTCTGCTCTAATTTCTTTTGCTTCCTTTTCCCTTTCAGTTTGCATGCGGAGAAATATTGCAGAACTATTTTCTTCTGGTAGATCTGCTCTCTTAATTCTTACATCTATTATTTCTATGCCAAATTTTCCAGCTTCAGAATAAACTCCACGTTGAATTAATTGCATAACTTCTGATCTCTTTTCATTCAATAAACTAATTAATGAAAATCTTCCTATATTCTCCCTTATGTGAGCTTCTATGACAGGATATAATCTTCTAACTAGCCCTGATTCATTTTTCACAGTTTGATAAAAAGTGATAGGATCTATTATTTTATATTTTGCATAAGCATCTACTATAATACGCTTTTGATCTGCAGTTATCACTTCCCTTGGAGTTTTATCAGGACTTAGATCTAAAATTCTCTTATCAAGAAATTCTACGTTATTTATAAATGGTAGCTTAAAATATAAACCACTGTCCCTAACATCTTTTACGACTTTACCAAGTTGTATAACTATCGCTTGTTTTGTTTCTTGAACAACGAAGATTGAATTAGATAAGGCAATCAATAATACAACAAATATAAAAGCAAAAACAATTTTAATATTACTACTCATGACTATTTCCCTAAATTTGTAAGAGGTAAATAAGAGAACATACCTTTCAGATCGTCTGTTATAACAAACTTATCTACCTTGCTGAAAATATTTTCCATAGTTTCAAGATAAATACGATTCTTAACAAGAGAAGGATTTTGTCTATATTCTTCATAAAGAGATAAAAAGCGATTTGCATTACCTTTCGCTTCATTTATTATTTCGTTCTCATATGCTTCTGCATCTAACTTTATCTTTATTGCCTCACCTTTTGCACGAGGTATAATATCATTACTGTAAGCATATGCTTCGTTTATAGTACGCTCCTTATCTGCACGAGCACTTTGTACATCCCTAAATGAGCTAATCACTTTTTCTGGTGGGTCAATTTTTTTCATTTGAACAGATAAAATTTCTATACCCATTTGATATCCATCAAGAATCTGTTGCAATAAAATTCTAGTATCTCTGGAGATTTCAGCCCTACCTTGACCTTCGAGTGCAAAAGAGATCGTATTTTTACCTATTATTTCTCTCATAGCACTTTCAGCAGCATTTTTAACGCTGAAACCAGGTTTATAATCCCGCACTTTGAATAAATAATCTTTGGCATCTCTAACTCGCCACTGGACCTCAAAGTTAACGTTGACTATATTCTCATCTCCGGTAAGCATCACTCCTTCACCACGATCTGTATCTCGCCCATAAGAGCTGCTTATACCAATTTCTTCACGATTTACTTCTTTAACATTCACTTTAAAAACCTTACCAATAGGGTAGGGAAAGTGATAACGCAAACCAGATGTTTCTGTATTGGAATATTTGCCAAAAGTAAGTTCTATACCTTCCTCACTCGGATGGACAATATAGAAACCAGTACAAAAATAAAACAACAAAACAATGAAAATGATGAAATAAGGTTTTTTCCCTCTATTTCTGGTTAAGCCATTAAAAAAGCATCTTATATCAGACACAGCTTTACTTAAAATATCTTCATTACTTGGACCTGACGGTTTCTTTCCAAGATTCCAAGGATTACGCTCATCCATAAAAATTATTAATTGTATAACTAATACGCTGATATTACTTAATCTTATCGAAAAATGCAAAACTATTTTGTTTGCAAATTGAAACGAAGAATATTATCATACACTTTCTTTTCTCTATATAGTACGGTTGATTCTATAGAATTTTCTGGCTTTTTTTAAACTCTTTATTGTCGTTTTTGATAAGTATTTTTAGTTGTATATTAATTATTAACATAAAAGACAATGCCTGGGATTTAGGAAACTTAATTTTAATCAAGTAGCTGCGTAATAAATCATTGTCAAGTGATGGAATGACATTATCTACTATGCAAATTACCTGCAAATTGCAATGTTCAAACAATTGTGTATCTGAGTTTTGAGATGACGAAACTAGGGTTGTATAATCTATACATATTTGTGATAACTTCTCACCTTCGCTCAAATAACTTTTCAATATCGCTTAATTTCATTTCTATATAGGTTGGTCTTCCGTGATTACATTGTCCAGAATAAGGTGTCTTTTCCATTTGCCTCAATAATTCATTCATCTCCTCCAATTTCATCTTTCTACCTGCTCTAATTGATCCATGACAAGCAATTGTAGCTAGTATTTTATTTATTTTATCCTCTATAGGTAGAGTATCTTCTATTTCTATTAATCTATCCACTATATCAATTAGCATTTTCTTCACATCTATTGACCCTAAGATTGCAGGTATTTCTTTTACTATGATCGCATTTTCTGATTTAATTTCGATATCAAAGCCCATT
This sequence comes from Wolbachia endosymbiont of Protocalliphora sialia, assembly GCF_053891855.1. Taxonomy (NCBI): domain Bacteria; kingdom Pseudomonadati; phylum Pseudomonadota; class Alphaproteobacteria; order Rickettsiales; family Anaplasmataceae; genus Wolbachia; species Wolbachia endosymbiont of Protocalliphora sialia. The sequence continues at coordinate 201,474 of NZ_JAIUJX010000001.1, read as the reverse complement.
TCGAAAAGCTTATCCTTATAAACTTCTATCATTTCCATACCGGCTTGACTTTTGATTTCAACCATTTCAGGCAAAAGAAGTTTTTGTCTTTTTATACTTGATTTCTCCTTTAAGCACTCGTATACTAGTCTTTCATGGGCTGCATGCTGATCTACTATAATTAGTTTGTCTCTTACCTCGGCAATAATATAAGTATTGTAGATTTGACAGTGTGCAAACCCAAGTGGATAGTCCCTTATTAGATCGGTTTGTTTCCTTTCCAAAATTGTAGTTTCTGCTCGTGGAGGAGATTTTTGCATACCAGTATAATCAAACGATTTTGAATGTTCTGATAAGCTTTTTGTCTCTATATTTGGAGAAGTAAATTCTCTCATTAACTGGTTTTCAAAAGGATCCGACCTTCTTCCATAAAATTCATTTTTAAGACTAGACCTACTAAAAGGATCTGATGATAGATGATTCGTTGTTGTTCCATTCTGGGCCAATACAGTTTCTGCAAGATCTATTCTCTTTGATAGCACTTTTATTAGCCCTCTTCTCACTATTTCATATATTAGCCTCTTGTTCTGAAACCTTACCTCTGATTTATTTGGATGCACATTTACATCAACTTGATCATACGGTATCTCTAAGTGCAGCGCTGCAAAAGGATATCTATTGCTTGGAATAAGGTCGTGATACGCATAACGAATTGCACCAATAAGTAGATTATCTTTAATTGGTCTACCATTAACAAATGTATAGATCTGAGTTGAATTGCTACGATTGAGAGTAGGTTTACAGATGTATCCTGTAAGTCTAATGCCATCTTCTTCTTCACTAATTTGCAAAGAGTTTTCATGAAATTCTTTTTCTACTTCGCATAGCCTGCTAAATAATGAGGTCTGCTTAGCATACTTAAGAAGTTTCTTATTATCGGAGATAAGAGTAAACTCAATTCCATAATTGATCATTGCTAAGTTGTTTACAATATCAACAATGCTTTGTGTTTCTGCCCTTTCGGTTTTGAGAAATTTTAGTCTATTTGGTGTGGCAAAAAATAAATCTCGTACTTCAATATATGTTCCTATCGATAAAGGATAAGGAACAAGCTCTCCTATTTTTTCTCCTCCCTCATACCTTATAGACCATGCTTGATCTGCTTTGCTTGCCTTAGATGATAATTTTATTCTGCTTACTGCTGCAATTGAAGGCAAAGCTTCTCCTCTAAAGCCAAGATGCTTGATCTCTATCAACTCACTGTCACTCAATTTTGAAGTAGCATGGCGCATAAACGCAAGTTCTAAATCATCCTTTTTTACTCCGCTACCATCATCGATTACAGTAATGAGGTTACGCCCACCACTTTCTATCTTAATTTCTATCTCTGAGCTTCTGGCATCTATTGCATTTTCCACTAATTCCTTTACCACACTTGCAGGCCTTTCTATTACCTCTCCTGCTGCTATACGATTTATGGTTTTTGTATCTAAAAGAACTATTGCCATTATAATGTTGGTTTTTCTTTTACTGCTTGAGTTTGCTCCTCTCTCCATTTTTTTAATCTATCTGCAATTTCACTATTAGAAATCGACAATATAGATGCAGCAGTAATAGCGGCATTGCATGCTCCACTCTCTCCTATAGACATTGTTGAAACTGGAACACCTTTTGGCATCTGCACTATAGATAATAGACTATCTAGCCCATTTAATTGTTTGCTATGCACAGGAATACCGATAACAGGTAAATAAGTGAGCGATGCAACCATACCAGGTAAATGAGCCGCTCCTCCTGCACCAGCTATAATAACCTTAAAGCCTTTTTCTTGAGCAGACTTAGTAAAATTAAAGAGTCTCTCTGGCGTTCTATGTGCGGATATTATAAATACATCATGTGAAATTTCCAATTCTTTTAATAGGTTAATAGCATGCACCATAGTGCCATAATCCGACTCGCTTCCCATAATTACAGCAACATCCTTTTTCATTTTTTCTGTATTAGACATGATTTTATTTACTAACCAAATAGTATTTCAGAAGCAACAGATATTTAAATTAAATTACGAATATGATATAGCATTCTCATTAAATAGAAACTTTAAAAATTGAAATGAATCCCTATATTAAAATATAGAGGTATAAATTTCGGATATTAAGGGTCTATTCATAATCTTTTTAGAAGCAAAGCGGTGGAAGCAAGAAGACGATTTGTAAGCTAGTATTGAATTTTGCTTATCACAATTGTCTACACTTTTCTATAAGAGTATTAGAGACTTACCTTTTGACAATACGGCAAAGATCTCTACAGTTACATCCTTTTATTTGTTTCTTTGCAACTACTTTTTTATATATGTTTCAAAACACTTTCTTTACTTCCGTTATGTTTTTTACTTCATTTATTAAAATAATCTTGCCATTTTGAAAACATTGTTGATTCACTGAAGCCACTTTTTAGGACCTGTAACACTATGTAAAATACATCCTAAATCTTCTTGATTTTGTTTCTTTCTACAGAACTCTACTCAGTTTTTTTCCTACTCATCTTGCTCTGTTTTCATAATTTACATACTCTATCTCCTGCTTTATTCCTTTCTTGAGATCATGTACAGTCTCTAAAACGAGTTTGTAAAATGATTATTTCTGTATTTTAAACTTTGCAATTTCAACTTATTCTCTTTAATAGTAAGTTTTTTACAAAATAATAGTTTGAAATTACTAGTATTTTGATAAAAATTATAGTCAATTTAAAATTTTGAGTATCAGTATATCATTATAGTTATTGACAAATTATATAGTATTAATATATTGATATATTAAGTATTATGTTTAATATTTAATATAGCTAGTTAGTATGTGGGAGTAAAAATTATGGAAATAATATCATTAAATAATCTGGATAGTGAAGCAATAAAAAAAAAATTGCTTGGCATAATAAGTAAAATTATAGGAAAAAATACTTGGACTCAAGCTTGTGCGGCTGAGAAACTTGGTATTGATCAACCAAAGGTGTCACAAATTAAAAGTGGTAAGACAAGTGGTTTTTCTTTAGAGAGACTGTTAGGTTTTTTGAAAAAGCTTGATCATGAAATAATAATTACAATAACAGAAAATCAATCAGTAAAAGCTAAAGAAGAAAAAGTAGAATGTAGAATTGGATCTCAATAGATGCGAAGTTGACATCTTATTTTTTGTGATATAGTATAAAGCTTATCAAGGTAGTATTTTATGGTTGAGTCTATTATAGAAAAGTGTGTAGAGCAGGTACACAATCGTTTTAAATTGGTTCTGCTAGCGAGTCAAAGAACACATGATTTGAGTACAGGGGCAAGCGATCCCGTTGAAATGGTTAAGTTTAAAGGTCATAAGGATACCATAGTTTCTTTATATGAAATAGCAGAAAAGAAGGTGAATACTCATGAGTTGTTTAACCTTTTGGTGAAAAGGTGCAAGGAGTACATGAAAGGAAACACAAATAATGCTTATAGTAGTAGTTCAAGTAAGCTAGCAAGTTTGTTAAATTTTTCTGATCATCAATTTAACACAAATCTGGATATAAGTCAAAAAAGCCAAGATGATGAAATAGATGATCAAGATAATGATGAAGAAGTACCGATTTAGAAATCTGCAGAGGTTATAATAGCTTATAAATGATTAGTATTGCTATCTATGCCCTTTTATTCTGTATGAGTGTAATGTTATGTTGTATAGTATTTAGGTCAAGTGATGTGTACAATAAGGTTTTAGCATTCAATAATTTATCAACACAAGTAGTTTTACTCATAACAGCAATATCGATTATTCTGAATGATTTTTTTTTAATTGATATAGCATTACTATATGCTAGCATCAGCTTTATATCAACTATAGCACTAATGAGATTAATGTTGTTTTGATAATTTATGGTAGCATCCATTCTCATATTTTTAGGTATTTGTTTAATAGTCATTTCAAGCGTAGGAGTAATAGTATTTCCTAATTTCTATACTAGGCTACATGCTGCAGGTATTGCAGATTCTAGTGGCGCAATGTTGTTGTTGATGGGTTTTGCTTGGCAAAATGAACTTTCAATCAATACTATTAAAATTATATTATTGATTTTTATAATATGGATAGCCAATTCAACTAACAGTTATATTTTAGCGCGTACTCATTATAAAAGTAAAGACTATTAAAGAAGGTTAAGATGCTGGAAATACTGAATCTAATATTACTTTTACTGTTACTCACGGTTACAGTTTTTATAGTTCTTTCGAAACATTTGGTTGTAAGTGCTGTTCTAATGTGTGTATTTAGTGCACTTATTGCACTTATGTACTTGATTATGAATGCGCCAGATGTTGCAATTACTGAAGCTTCTGTTGGTGCAGGATTGAGCACAGTCTTTACGTTTGCAGCACTCTCTTTGGTAAAGAATCACAAAGCAAATTTATCTCATAGCCCCGCCACACTTTTTTTTATGTTATCTTTGACTGCATGTTTATCATATTTTATGATTCAATTGCCAGATTTTGGCAGTCATGATGCTCCAATCCACTTGCACATTGCTCCTTATTATGTAGAAAATACTGAAAAGGCTATTGGTATTCCTAATATAGTGACAGCTATTTTAGCAAGCTTTCGTGGATATGACACATTTGGAGAAACTATAGTAGTTTTTACTGCCGCACTTTGTATAATGTTAATATTAAAAGAAGAGAAAGAAAGTGATTAAAGATCCGGTGTTAAGTGTAGTAACATTTTTGATGATACCTTTTATCATTTTATTTGGTTTATACATACAGTTTCACGGTGACTACACTCCAGGTGGAGGTTTTCAGGCAGGAATAATTGTTGCTTCTGGGATAATATTATATTCAATGTTATTTGGTATATCTACAACTTTACAAGCAATACCTTACTCTACGATCAAATTTACTAACGTGCTAGGTATTTTAATCTATGGAGGAACGGGTATTGTAACAGTTTTGTTTGACCAAAATTTTTTATCCTATAGTATATTGTCAACTGACAGTAGGACAGGTCAAAAATTGGGTATTTTCTTAGTGGAGCTGGGTGTATTACTTACCGTCTCTTCTTCCATGTTAATCATATATATAAATTTTGCTCGTAAGAAAAAATAATGACTCTATATAATTATGTAAGCATTACTATATTAATGGTGCTAGGTTTGTATATCATTGTAAATGATAAAAACTTAATCAAAAAAATGATGGGATTAAGTGTCTTACAAGCATCTGTTTTGTTATTTTACATATCTTTGGGATATATAAAAAGTTCTTTACCTCCTATATTGACTTCAAATTTTCACTTATATGCCAATCCTATACCTCACGTCTTAATGCTTACTGCTATAGTGGTTGGAATTGCAACATTTTCAGTTGGATTGTCCATAGCAGTAAGAATGGAGAGAGTAGTTGATTAAGAAGAGTATGAATAAATTGACAGTATCTTGAACTATATGAAGTAGGAAGTAACTATAAATTAAGAATAAAACTATAAGCTTGCTAATTGTAAGTTTATTTGATAATTAAGAAATAAATTATAAACTGTAAAGGTAATGATGTCAGCTATTAATGATACGGAAGATAGGAAAAAAATCATCAAAGATCTTGTAGCTAAAAGTATGAGAAAGGGTGGTGTTATCACTTTTGATGATATAAATGATAAGTTGTCAGATGAAAATTTTTCACCTGATTTTATAGATGATACTATAGCTTTATTGCAAGACTCTGGAATTAACATACTGGAAAGTAGTGAAGATGAGGAAGAAGCTCCTTCTAATGATGATGGTAATAAGCTTGATGATGATGAGACATCGTTGAATACTACTACAATTTTAGTGCAAAATGATGATCCGGTAAGGATTTATTTACAAGACATGAGCTCTGTAAAGCTTTTGTCACGAGCAGATGAAATTAAGATAGCAAAAAAAATTGAATCTGAAAAGCATAACATGTTACGTGCAATAATTGAAACATCAGTGGCATTTAACATGATCAAAACATGGCGTGATGATTTAAGTGGTGGAGCTTTTTTGCTGAGAGAAATTATAAATCTGGATGCAATTTATAACTCTGATTTCAATATGGTAGACAAAGAAGAAAGTGAAGCTGAAGATGCTGGAGATTGTATTAATGATGATGAAAAGGGAAATGAGAGTGAAGACATAAGTTCAGCTAACTTAAATATTTCTGTTCTTGAAATGGAAAGTGATTTATTGCCAAAGGTTATCACGGCATTGGATGAGATCATTGCTTTAACAAATGAAGCATTGGTATTGAAAAAAAGTTCTAAAGATTTCTCTAATGAGCTAGAAAATTTATATAATCAAATATGGTCTGTAGCATTACAAATTCAGTTTAGTGATGCTGCTATTACCAAAATTACACAAAAACTTTACGAAATAAATAGGCTAATCACGTTTGAAGAAGCTAATCTTATTACTGAGGCTAGAAAGTACGATATTGATAGAGAAAGTTTCTATAATATTTATTGTGCTGTGTTTTTAGAGCACGAATTGAGCGAAATCAATCTTCTAAAGAAGAATAAAAATCAATCCCTTTTTACAGGTGAATTAAAAAATAAATTCTTAAGGTTTGTAAACGGCAACTATGAATATATAGCTAGTGCCTTAAGAAATATTAAGAGTTATGTACAAGGAGATAAGGTACAAGAGTTTAAGGAGCTAATCAAGAGAATACAAAAACACGAACGAGAAGTCTCTGAAGCAAAGCAAGAGATGATAAAGGCTAATTTAAGGCTAGTGGTTTCAATTGCTAAAAAGTATTCAAAAAGAGGCCTTGATCTGCTTGATTTGATACAAGAAGGTAATATTGGTCTTATGAAAGCTGTGGATAAGTTTGATTACAAACGTGGGTATAAATTTTCGACTTATGGTACTTGGTGGGTAAAACAATCAATCACTAGGGCAATACCTGAACAGTCTAAAGTAGTTAGAATACCAGTACATATGGTGGAAATTATCAGTAAAATCAACAAAGCATTAAGAAAGATGACTCATGGAATGGGTAGAGAGCCTACATTAGAGGAATTGGGTATAGAATTGGAGATGCCGATAGAAAGAATACGCAAAGTTATGAAGATAGCAAGAGATCCGGTAAGTCTTGAAGCTCCAACAGGAAAGGATGATAGTAGTACCTTCGGTGATTGTATAGAAGATAAGCGAGTTTCTAAACCAGAGGATGCTGCAATACTTGCCGACTTGCGTGGCATTACGACCAATGTTCTTGCAACTTTAACACCAAAAGAAGAAAGAATTCTAAGGATGCGCTTTGGCCTTGGTAAAGATGGAAAGGAGCATACCTTAGAAGAAGTAGGAAAAATTTTTAATGTTACACGTGAGAGAATTAGGCAAATAGAGGCAAAAGCACTACGTAAGTTGAAACATCCAAGCCGTGCTAAAAAACTTAGGGGTTTCTTTTAAGGCAGAAGGGCTACTCAAAAAATAGGTAAAATTCAGCCAAAGTTCTATAATTTTACCCTATTTTTCTTTTTTTATAGGTTTCATAGAGCAGTATGATTAGATATTGAATGTTATGGCAAATAAAAATAATAACTCTAATTCAGAGTGTAAAAATTTTTGTGTTCTGGGTGATAGTTTATCTGATGATGGTGCAATTATTGAAATTTTAAATAACTTATCCTTTGTAAGAAACGTAAAACTTAATGCCCTTTTTTATTAAGGAGGATTTTTAGCAATGGCCTTGCTGTTGTTGAATATGTAGCAAAGTATTTAGGTTTAGAAGAATTTAAGCCATCATGGAGATGCTCATTTTTTGATCGATACTATGAACAACAAGGTCATAACTATGAGATTTTATATGCAACAGCATCTGAAATTCTTAACCCTATTTTTTCTTATTTCCTCAATAAATTTCGTTTAGTTAATCAGCTAAACGCAGTAATTAAACATCATCCAGACGTAGGTAAAGGAGATTCATTTTTCATTATAATCGACAGAAATAATATTATGGGTGCCACTGCTTATACCAATGTTAAAACCCCAGTTATGGATTAACTAAAGCAATAAAGCTTAGAAATAGAAGGCTTTTTTGACTGAATGGAATATGAAATTAATGTTGAAAAATATGTACCATAAAATTTATTGGCGATCTGTGGCGTAAGCTCAAATTTGTTTTTCAAACAACCAAAAACCGTCTCAATAATCGACCTTTTTCTCAATAAAATCTTCTCTTTTAGTAAAATCAATGCGTTTTTCATGCCTTTTTTCACTTTAGTGATAAGTTTTAGGCCTCTGTCGAAGAGTTTCTCAAAGAGCTCTTTCTTTATATAGCCCTTATCTCCGAACAAAAGTCCTGTCAAATTTTTAGTCAAATTTGGTACAGGTTTTCTGTCATCAACGTTGCCTTTAGTTAGTGTAATAGCTTGAACTTCGCCTATTTCATTAATTACCAGATGTAATTTAAAACCTAAAAACCATCCATAGATAGTCTTTCCTATATTTGCTAACTCTTTGAAAGCTTTATTTTTGAAATCCTTTTTGTGTGGCAAACAGCGATTGCAGTTGTATCAATATAGGAAATTTCAGTAATTTTCGCTTGCTTGCAGAACCACTGCAAAAGCAAAGCTAAATACCATAAAACTCTCGATTTTAAAGCAACAAACCTATGATATGACGGGAGTTTTGAAAACTCAGAATTGTACAATAATTTAAGATAATTCAAGTAAAAAAAACTTGAAATTTTTGCATGGCGATTGGTGATAAAGTAAGATTATAGTAAGTATTTCTGATACAGTAATTTCAGGTATTCTTGTTGGTTTTTTGCTACTTGATATGAGCTTTTCTGAAAATTTTTCATCAGCAATGCGACAAAAATCTTCTATAAAACAGTAAAATATCTTTTTTCATGGGTAACCTCTTAATTATTGCTAAAATATTCGAGTTTACCCTATTTCCCTCTTTATTAATTCTACTTTTATCTGTTTTCTAATCCATAACTAGGGTTTAAAGCAGAAAAAGTATTGAAATAAAGCGGTTAGTGAAATATGTAATGCATTTGGTTCTAAATGAATATGGTGTAAAGCATGTGATTGTTGCAAATGTGACTGAGGTTGTTTGGTTAGCTATAAAATGAAAAGTATGCTTGGTAAATATAAGAGCAAAGGGTTAAATGATCGAGATGTATACCTATCAAACATCACAGACCAGTTTGGGGGAGGGTGATTTGGAAAAAGTATAAACATACTTTTGTTGATATTTAAAGTAGGGCTTGATACTTACTATAATTCTGGACGCAGCAAAGAAATACTAAAGGATTATTTCTTTTTTGATTATTTTTATCCAACTGCAGAACCTTGTTGTGAAGTTGGTAATGAAATGTATGAGTTGATAAAAATTAGATTTCTTTTAAACATCTTTGCGGTTTGTAGTAACTATCTGCATAGCTGAATGGTAAAGGGGGGAACAAAGTAATCTAAAACATAGAGAAAATACGACGGTGCTTGATACGTAGCTATTGCGATTTTATTTTCTTTTTGTCATTCTAATACTAGAATGATATTCTACTAGTGAAGTTTATTCTTTGATATATTAACTATAAATATAGAGAAGTCTTATTAAATAAAAAAGGTAAAAGAACCTCTGAGTAGTAAAGTTTTGACTCTATATTACTGTAAGTGGTGCTGTAATAATGTTCTAACAAGCGTGACTTGGCTGAGTATAGAAAAAATTTAAAAAAACCGCTATAATTTTACGTAATCTACCAATAAACACCTAAGTTTTTACTGGATTTTGTGATTGATTCTGCAGGTCAAAAACAAATTTTGAGTCATAACTACTTTTAGTGCTATAATAAAATAGAGAGGCTTGTCAAGTAAAGCTCTTTATTTCATCGGATGCGCTGCCAAATTGTTATGCAAGCAAGTTTTTAGTTTTCGTATACTAGAAGTAATTCTTGTGCATTGGCCTTGATTAGAGTAGGACATTCTCTATCATTTAATAATGAATGCAATATTTCAATTGCACCTTTAATGTCGTTATTATGTATCTTTACTACAGCGATAGCTTCTTGGCTTGAATAAGGGTACACTGCACTTGATTCTAAATTATCAATTTTATCTTTATTTATTTTTTCATCGTTGGAGTGAAGTAAGCTCATTACCTCTAAGTATTGTGCTAACTCACGCAAAACATTAGGAGCATCTTTATCATCTGCCAAATCATTATAAATAATAGATGCTATGTCTGTTGGCATTGAATCTGAGATATGATTGAATGCGTGTTCAAAATTTGCTAAATATCCCCAGTTTGAATCTATTTCTTCTAGCAGCGGCTTACTATCTTTTTTTAAGAATAATACTTCGTAAAATTTGTCACCTGCAGTTATAGATTGTTTTTTGTTATCAATGTTGCGCAATAAGTATAATGTGATGCCAACTAACATTGGTGCGAGTGCAAGCAGAAAGATGTATTTTTTCATGGTAATATTCCAAATAGTTATATATTTATACATTAATGCTTTTGATTTGCAAAAACATATTGACATAGTGATTATATCACATAATAATATTCTCAAAGTTGTTTGAATAGTTGGAGATTAAAATATTTCTAAAGTAGAAATAAAGACAGCAGTATTAAGCTAAATTATTTTTTGTCGGATTTATCTGATGTACCCTCAACCTTTTATAGGTTGAAGTCTAAATTTGAGAGTTTGATCCTGGCTCAGAATGAACGCTGGCGGCAGGCCTAACACATGCAAGTCGAACGGAGTTATATTATAGCTTGCTATGGTATAACTTAGTGGCAGACGGGTGAGTAATGTATAGGAATCTACCTAGTAGTACGGAATAATTGTTGGAAACGGCAACTAATACCGTATACGCCCTACGGGGGAAAAATTTATTGCTATTAGATGAGCCTATATTAGATTAGCTAGTTGGTGGAGTAATAGCCTACCAAGGCAATGATCTATAGCTGATCTGAGAGGATGATCAGCCACACTGGAACTGAGATACGGTCCAGACTTCTACGGGAGGCAGCAGTGGGGAATATTGGACAATGGGCGAAAGCCTGATCCAGCCATGTCGCATGAGTGAAGAAGGCCTTTGGGTTGTAAAGCTCTTTTAGTGAGGAAGATAATGACGGTACTCACAGAAGAAGTCCTGGCTAACTCCGTGCCAGCAGCCGCGGTAATACGGAGAGGGCTAGCGTTATTCGGAATTATTGGGCGTAAAGGGCGCGTAGGCTGATTAATAAGTTAAAAGTGAAATCCCGAGGCTTAACCTTGGAATTGCTTTTAAAACTATTAATCTAGAGATTGAAAGAGGATAGAGGAATTCCTGATGTAGAGGTAAAATTCGTAAATATTAGGAGGAACACCAGTGGCGAAGGCGTCTATCTGGTTCAAATCTGACGCTGAGGCGCGAAGGCGTGGGGAGCAAACAGGATTAGATACCCTGGTAGTCCACGCTGTAAACGATGAATGTTAAATATGGGAAGTTTACTTTCTGTATTACAGCTAACGCGTTAAACATTCCGCCTGGGGACTACGGTCGCAAGATTAAAACTCAAAGGAATTGACGGGGACCCGCACAAGCGGTGGAGCATGTGGTTTAATTCGATGCAACGCGAAAAACCTTACCACTTCTTGACATGGAAATCATACCTATTCGAAGGGATAGGGTCGGTTCGGCCGGATTTTACACAGGTGTTGCATGGCTGTCGTCAGCTCGTGTCGTGAGATGTTGGGTTAAGTCCCGCAACGAGCGCAACCCTCATCCTTAGTTGCCATCAGGTAATGCTGAGCACTTTAAGGAAACTCCCAGTGATAAGCTGGAGGAAGATGGGGATGATGTCAAGTCATCATGGCCTTTATGAAGTGGGCTACACACGTGCTACAATGGTGTCTACAATGGGCTGCAAGGTGCGCAAGCCTAAGCTAATCCCTAAAAGACATCTCAGTTCGGATTGTACTCTGCAACTCGAGTGCATGAAGTTGGAATCGCTAGTAATCGTGGATCAGCATGCCACGGTGAATACGTTCTCGGGTCTTGTACACACTGCCCGTCACGCCATGGGAATTGGTTTCACTCGAAGCTAATGGCCTAACCGCAAGGAAGGAGTTATTTAAAGTGGGATCAGTGACTGGGGTGAAGTCGTAACAAGGTAGCAGTAGGGGAATCTGCAGCTGGATTACCTCCTTAGGCTTTGTACGTAATTCACCATTTCAAATAATAGTGTCATTATGTACTATACTGCTGTCTTTACTTCTACTTTATTTTTTAATTTCTCGATAATGAAACTTTATGAGTAATAGGCCTCTTTCTCCATGTTTGCAAATATATAAAGTACAAGTTACTAGTTTTTTTTCTATTATGCATAGATTGACTGGTATCTTGCTATTCCTTTTATTAATCATACTTTCTTGGTACTTTATATTATATGTTTACTCCCCTAAGTTAGTTGTAGTAAGGTGCTTAAATGTATTATTGTTCACTCCCCTTGCTAAATTAGCTTATATCTTATGCTTTATAAGCTTTATGTATCATTTTCTTAATGGTATTCGTCATTTACTGTGGGATGCTGGGCTTAATTTAGAAATTGCTAGTGTTTCAAAAAGTGCTATGTTAGTAACAATAATGCTATTTCTTTCTACTATGGCTTTTTTATTTATGTGTATATGAGTCAATCTGTAAATTCAGTACATCATTGGTGGATCCAGCGTGTTTCTGCGGTAATTTTACTGTTCCTGTTTCCTTGGTTTATCTATTCGTTTTCTTGCACATTTTATACTGATAGTTCTTTGTCTTTTAGTGAGAAATTTATTAATTATCCACTAGAGCTTTTGTTTTTTGTTATACTGGTGTTTTGCATTTTTTGGCATGCAGTTCTTGGAATGCAGGTGGTGTGTGAAGATTATATAGACAGCGTACCTCTAAGAATTTTTACAATTACATGCATAAAATACTTATCAAGCATTACTTATATAGTCCTTGCTTTTACGACTTTTTTCTTTTATAGGCATATTTTCTTGTAAAATTGTTAGTTCTGTGTTAATATATTATTAGTTTACTAATTTTATTATTGAACTATAGCAATTTTGGTTTGACAACATGTTCAGAGTGTTAAAAAAAGGAGTAGCAGATTTTACGCTTAAAGCAAAAGGTTTATTTGCTTCATCTGAATTTCAAGTTTATGTCAAAGACCTTAGAAAGGTAATGATATATGAGGATGGACGAAAGTGTCAATATCCAAAAAATTATGATCAGATTGTAGATTCTGGGAGAGTTGTAAAAAAAAATGACAAGCTTGTAAAAGATAAAGACGGAAATCCAGAGTACCAGCTTATATATAATGAATACAAATTTGATCTAGCCTTGGTTAAGGAAATTGATAAAAAATCTTACTTTACTATTGACTTTTTAGTTAGTAAAGGTAGGCGTGAGGTTAATGATTATAGTAAATTTTATAAGCCATTTAAGTTTTCAAAAATAGATCTTGAAAAACACTTGCCGGTCTTTGAGGTTGATACTAAGTTACTTAGATTAACTAATTCTTCTTTTCTTGCTAAAAAAGGTTGCTTCATCAATGATGATACGGGAGAAGTTGATGAGAAAGATAGAGATGAAAAAGGAAGAAATGGAAAATTACTATACGCTAGTGATTACAAGAAGCTAAGCACCCATTTTTCAGAAATTAGAGATCAGGATGGTAATCTAGAGCTAGATAAAAGTCTTATATCTGTTCCTATTGTTTTTGCTGCGGGTTTAGCTAAAATTTGTGCTAGAATGCTGACTTTTATTCCTATTAAATTAGGAGAGAATTTGATAGCTAGAAAAAATCGAGTTGCAAAATCTTTTGGCTATCTTTTGTTCACCCCTGCAATGGCAGTAAAAAATTTAGTGAATATGGGAGCTACCATACTTAAGGCTCCAATTTTATTGTTTGTAGCAAATGAGAAAAAGTATGGAGATGCTTATCTTACTATGTGGAAACACCAATTAAAAGAATGTTGGAAAGAAGTAAAAAGCGACTTTAATGTTGTTACAAATGGGGAAAGGCCAAAGCCGAAGCAGAAGGATCATAAGCCACTTAGCATAGCGGGTACATGGAAAGAGCTTAACACTAGAAAATCAGATATTGAAAAAAACTTAGAGAAGGGGTTGAGCAAAAATAGTGAAAGTATAGATAAATCTAGAGAACTAGGTGTTGGAGAAAGCTTAAAGGAAAAGTTGCAAAACAAAACTGATGAAAAAGTAGCTGCAGCCGTTAATCAAAAAAGCAACACTCCTCATATTGATAGAGAGATAGAAAGAAGACAAGACTCATCACGAAATGTAGGGACTCCATCACGCTCGTAGTCAACCATCACTTTAAATTACTTTTTACTTTAATCATCTCACAATAAAAACTTGCATGCATTTTGCCGTTAGTATAAGATATTAATCAAATAATTAATATCTTAATTAAATGCGCCCTGTAATACTGTGTGGTGGTAGTGGCAGCAGACTTTGGCCTCTATCTAAGCCAAAGCAATTTCAGAAAATATTTAGTCAGAATACTATGTTTCACAACACTTTGTTGAGGCTAAAAGGCGATTATATGCCACCCATCATTACCACAAATATACAATATGAGTCATTATTGATGCAGGAATTACATGCATTACAGGAATGTAAAGTAGTTTTTGAACCAGTTAAAATTGGGACAGCGGCAGCAATACTAATTGCTGTGCTTCTCTGCGATAGGAACGAGACAATCTTAGTTCTGCCTTCAGACCATTTTATAGGTGATTTGAATAGTTTTTATGTTTCTATTGAGAAAGCGTCTAAGCTAGCCTCTGAAACTGACTCTATAGTCACTTTTGGGATAAAGCCTCATGAATTCAATTCGGAATACGGCTATATAAATGCAGTATATGGTCAGAAAGAAAAATGTCATATAGTAAAAGATTTTACAGAAAAACCCGAGCGTAAGGTAAGTAACGATCATTATTGGAACTCTGGAATATTTGTGTTTAGAGCAAAACGCTATATAGATGAGATAAAAAAAATTGCTCCGACTCTCTATAATTTATGTTGTGAAAGTATGAAGCATTTTGTATCACGAGAGAGATTTCTGTATTTAGAACAGCAAAATTGTGCAGGAATGGGTGATACATCTATTGATCACCTAGTGATAGAAAAAGCAGAAAATATTGTAATGATAGAAGCCAATTTCGATTGGATGGATGTTGGCACTTGGGGTTCAGTTTTAGAGTTAAGTAAGAGATTTAATAAGAATTTTGAGTCGTTTCAAGCTGTAACCAAAGGAAGAGAGCCAGTTTTGATGACAGAAAATGATGCAAAAAATTTACTAGGTAGAGTTTATAAACGGCCAAGTAAGAGCCTAATGTTGTTCATTAATAAAGTTAAGGAAGTAAAGCCAATAAGGAAAGAGATTAAGCCATGGGGATTTTATAGTGTAGTTTTAATGGGCAAGGATTTTCTTATAAAATACCTTTTTATAAATCCACTGAGCTGCACTTCTAAGCAATTTCACCACTATAGAGATGAGTACCATATAATACTATCAGGGGTTGGATGCGTGAGTTTAGATGACAAAACATATGCTATAACAAAAAATCATGTAGTAGAGATTCCAAGGAAGGTGTTTCATAAAATTGAGAATAAAAGTACAAGATTTCCTCTTGAGATAGTTGAGTTTCAGGTAGGAAAGTTTTTATCTGATAATGATATAGTAAGATTGGACGATATATATGGAAGGTCTTAATATAGAATATTGAATATATTCTATAAGCTTGCTAAATTTAGACAACCTAATTTGAGGTAAAGGAAAAATTACAGTTATATGAAGCATAAAAAGTATGATATTTAAATCTTAGTATAATGTCTATTGCCTTTGAATTTACTATGGCTATTCGCTATTTGCGAGCAAAGAATTCTAGATTTTGCTCTATAATGGCCTTGTTTTCTATTATTGGTATTGCTCTTGGAGTTGCAACGCTAATAGTAGTAATGTCTGTAATGAATGGGTTCAGAGCAAAGCTGCTCGACTCTGTACTTGGCATTAATGGTCATATTAATGTTTACTTTGATAGAAGCATAAATTCAGATTACCACGCAGTGTTAAAATCTATTGAGAAAATCCCAGGTGTATTAAAAGCTACTTCTATGACCAATGATCAAGTGATCGTTGCAGCAAATAGTGGAATTGTGGGTAGCGTAGTCCGTGGTGTGTCAACTAAAGACTTACTTAATAATACTACCGTTAAGAATAATGTAATTATGGGTAACGTGGAAAAATTCGATGAAGGTATCATAATAGGGGCAAGATTAGCAGAAGCTTTGAATATTGATTATGGTGATAACATTATGCTTATATCACCTGAAGGATTTGACGCATTGTCTGGTGAAATACCAAAAATTAAAGAATATAAAGTTGTAGCAATATTTGATATGGGTATGTTTGAGTATGATAATACTTTGGTGTATATGCCCATAAAGTCAGCTCAAGCTTTTTTTAATTATAAAGATAATGTGAGAAGTATAGAAGTGTTTGTAGATGATATTGCTATGGCTAATAAGCTAGCAAACGCTATAGCAAAAGAAACAGGAATGAGAGCTGAAAGTTGGCAATCTCAGCAAAGCCATTATGTTAATGCTTTAAAGACTGAAAGAAATGTGATGTTTTTAATTCTTACTTTAATTATAGTTGTAGCAGCATTCAATATTGTTTCAAGTTTGATGATGATAGTGCAAGAAAAGAAATCTGCAATTGCAATTATGCGTACGTTTGGTGCAACAAGCGGAAGTATTATGCGCATATTTTGTGCTTGTGGATTGCTCATTGGTTTCACAGGGACTTGTCTTGGCTCTATTATAGGGGTTGTTTTTTCTCTCAATATTGAAAATATTAGAGTGTTTTTAGAAAACATTACCAACATCAAGCTGTTTGATCCCATGATATACTTTTTTTCAAGTTTGCCAGTGATATTAGTCTCTCAAGATGTAGTGAACATTTCTGCGCTTGCATTGTTCTTATCATTTTTAGCGACAATTCCTCCTGCATTGCAGGCAGCTGCGCAAGATCCTGTGGAGATATTACGTTATGAATGATACTTGGAAAAAATGCATAGGTTGGTCCTTAATTATATTGTTGTTTGTTAGCTATATTGCAATAAATAACATAATATTTTTTAAAATAAACCAACAAGAAAGTGAAGGCAGTATGAATGTTTTAACGGAAAAGATAGATGAACTTAGAACGTTGCTTGAAGTGAATCAATCTAGGGTAGAAAAAAGGATATTTGACTTAAAGAGAAATCTGCACACTCAATGTGAGCAAGGTGATGGTAGTTTAAGGCACAAGAACCTTGCAAAGTTGCTGCTACTTGTGATTAAGATGAAGAATTCGTTATTGCGAGAAGTGAAGTTTGATAATCATATAAATTCAATAAAGCCTTTGATATCAGAGCTTGACGATCCAGAAATAGAAAATGCAGTAAATGAATTGGAAAATTTGAAAGAGGTAGATACTTTACGCGGGTTGAAATTGTCTTTTGAGAAGAACATGACTGTTATTAACTACAATAAAAGTAACTTGTTTAAAAAAATCATTTCAAATTGGATAAAGATAGATGATCGTAGTGATCCACTCAGGTTAAAGCTTGCGGAAATTGAAGAATTAATAAGCGATAATGATTGGCAGAGCATAGCCACCGCAATAAGTGACTTAACATACCCAGAATTCAAACCATGGCTTAATAAATTGAATGATTTTATTGTAGCTTTCAAGAATACTTCAATAATATATCGTCACTTATTACAATACATCTCATGATTTATTTTATAATTTTTGCTTTTTCGTTTTTATTTGGCATATGGATCAAGGTAAGTGGTGAAGTAATAAAATTGGAATTAGGCAATTACACTATAAGTATTGATCTATATTTCGTTATTCTTGCTTGCGTAGTCTTATTATTTTTATTGATTGCAGTTGCACGTTTTTGTTCTTCTATTTCATCAACATTTGCTAACATAAAAAATAGAAGAAGAAGTAGGGAAGAATTGCTTCTCTTTGAAGCTTTCTTTAGCTTAGACTTAGGTAATATAGAGAACACCAATAAGCTAATTAAAAATCTAAATGAAGAAAGTGGTAAATTATCTTTAGTAAAGCTCTTTAATTCAGGTAAAACGGGAAATTACAGCTTTTTCAGCCATAATTTAACGAGTATTGCAAGTAAAAATCGCAACTTAGCTCTACTTCTGATCAATAAACTGATTATTCACCTAAAGCAAGAAAGGTTAGTCTTTCAAAAATTTATAGAATATTGCTCTAGTTCAATTAATGATAAAATTTTGTCTATTCCCTTTCAAATAGAGCATTGTATATTGCAAGAAGATTGGATAAATGCAATTTCAAAGTTAAAGGAAGCTATCAAATTCAATATTTTTCTTCCCTTTGATCGTAAAAAGATGTTAGCGGTTTTTTATTGCGCTTTAGCAAAGCAATACGAAAGTAAAGGAAGTTTTTACAAAGCTATAGATTATTTAGCTAAAGCACAAAGTTATTATGCAACTTTTCAGCCCATCAATTATTTAAAGGCAGAATTATATATCAAGCTTGAAAAAATCAAAAAAGCTTCCACAGTATTAGAGGAAGAGTATAGAGTAAATCCTACTCCTCAATCAGCTAGAATGTATATCAAGTTAAATAATAAAGGCGCTGAAAGACTATATAACTTACGCCCTGATTATTATTTTAGTTATTGCTTGCTTGCTTTGTCTTCAATTAGCTTGGGGAAATATGATCTTGCAAGTCAGCATTTAGATATTGCTATGAAAAAAGCTAATTACATATCAATCTACCTTGTTATGGTACAGCTCAAGATTATGTTGCAAGAGTATGATCAAGCAATTTATTGGTTAAACAGGATGGACTCAGAAGCTGTGCCTGATCCAGGTTGGAAATGTGCTGATTGTAATAAAGAGCTAAAGCAATGGGATTATAAGTGCTCAAGTTGTAATAGTCTTAATTGTATTTACCTTATATTATAAGACTCCATAAGGTGTGATACTTTTACATCGAGATTGCTTTAATATATCTCAAAACAGTAAATCTGTGAGTTTCTTAGTTAGGTTTGACTCCAATGTCAAAAAAACTTGTTTTTAGACATTACCAGTTATATATTTTAATAAATTAGAATTATATACAAAATGAAGAGCTTAAAGGAATTATCCTTAAGAATTAAAAATATTAAGTCTGTGCAGAAAACGACGAAAATAATGCAAATGGTTTCTGCAGCAAAATTATTACAAAGCCAAAAGAAATTATCAAATTCAAAATTGCATATATCTAAGCTGCATAGCATTATTTCTTCACTAGCGCTATCAGCGGATCAAGAGTTACTAGCAAGAATTCTAAATATCAATAATGAAGATTCTTTCCTAGTATTTATTATTGCATCTGATCGTGGTTTATGTGGCAGCTTTAACTCCTCTGTTGTTAAATTCAGTCAGGAGCATATAAACAAATTAATTGCAAATGATAAGAAAGTAGACATTGTTTTTTTTGGCAAGAAAGCTTTTGAGGTAGGTAAAAATAGATTTAATTCTAAAAATATCTTGAAGGTTGAAAATAGTAAGGGAATCACACTAAAGCATGTGGAAGCTTTGGTTAGTGATATAGATCTAAGTAAATACAATAAAGTTAAAGTTTTTTATAGTAAATTCTATAATACCTTCATGCAAAAGCCAATATTAGAAACAATAAAACCATGGAGTAAAGACTCATTATTAATTGATAATTCTGTAGTTAGTTCTCTAACAGATTACAGCTATGAGTATGAACCACAAAATATTGAGTTTATTTTAAAATCTTTGACTCAAGATTATGTTATAGCTGCTCTTTATTCTGCTTTACTTGAAAGTGCAGCAAGTGAAAATAGTGCTAGGATGGTTGCTATGGAATCAGCAAATAGAAATACAAAAGAAATGCTAAATAAATTAGCGTTACTTTATAATCGCTCTCGTCAAGCAGCAATTACAACTGATTTGATTGAAGTTATAAGTGGTGCAGAATCTTTCTGAGGAATAAAAAATGAGTATATTAAATATTGCAGCGGATATCACTAAACTAATAAAAAAGCAGAATCAAGACGCAGAAGTTACAATATATGAAACTAATAAGACCTCGATTTCTCAGCGTCTATCAAAAATTGAACAAATATCACAATCTAGAAACTGTACTGTCGGAATTAGAGCTATAGCAGGTAAGAACAAAGCTGCGTATATTTCCACAAATGATTTGAATAATCTTAGTAGTGCAGTGAGCCAAGTGGTGGAAATGGCAAAGAATGCCCAGGAAGATCCTTATATTAGTTTTGCTGTAGATGGCAGTAATTATATCTCTTCTGCAGA
Source organism: Wolbachia endosymbiont of Protocalliphora sialia (assembly GCF_053891855.1). Classification (NCBI taxonomy): domain Bacteria; kingdom Pseudomonadati; phylum Pseudomonadota; class Alphaproteobacteria; order Rickettsiales; family Anaplasmataceae; genus Wolbachia; species Wolbachia endosymbiont of Protocalliphora sialia. Next base: position 181,093 of record NZ_JAIUJX010000001.1, on the reverse strand, counting down.
TTTAAATATCTCAGATAATAATGTTGTAACAATTGATAAATTAAAAGAAATTACTGAAGCTACAGAAAATTCAGCTCTTGCACATAAAAATATTATTAATTCCGAAGGAGCTTCATCTTCACATACTTCAGTAAATACAGTATTATCAACCGTTTCTGGTTTTGTTGGTTCATTTAGTAAGTCAACTTTTGTTAATCAGGTTTCTGTTGTTGCTGGAGAAAAGAGTGAAATGAAAATAGGCTACGATTACGATGTAGCATGCAACTTCAGTGATTTAAAAACACCGGAGTTAGTAGGGAAAGAAGCAGCAAAAAGAGCAATAGATCAATTGGGTTCATGTACAATCAGGACAGGCAAATTTCCGGTTGTTTTTGAAAAAAGAGCAGCAAAAGAGCTAGTAAAGAGCTTTGCTTCTGCCATAAATGGTAGCAATATTGTAAATAATAGCTCTTTTTTGAGAAATAGTTTAAATAATCAAATTTTTAATACTGAGATTAGCATTATTGATGACCCATTGTTACCAAGGGGTATAACATCAAGACCGTTTGACGGAGAAGGAATAATGAGCAGAAGAAATGAATTTGTAAAAAATGGAGTACTGCAAAACTGGATTTTAGATCTATATTCGGCTAGGAAATTAAACTTGGAAACGACCGCAAATGCAACTCGTGCAAGTAATGCTGCAATTATTCCTTCAGCTAGTAATTTCTATTTCAAAAATGGTAATAGATCGTTTAAGGAATTAATTGAGGAAGTAAAAGAAGGAATATATGTAACTGATTTATTTGGTTTTGGTGTTAATTTAATCAATGGCGATTATAGTCAAGGTGCATGCGGATTTTTTATAGAAAATGGTAAAATAACGTATCCAATACACGAGATTACTGTTGCCGACAATTTGAAAAATATGTTTAGCAATTTAGTTGTTGCAAATGACCTAACTTTCTGTGGGAAGTTTAATTCACCAACGATTAAAGTTAGCGAAATGACAGTAGCAGGTTCACTTAGTGATTAAAAATTTTAGTTGCATTAAGTACAATAATTGTGTACTATTACTATCTAATGTTAAGAATAGACTATGGAGTATAGAAGTTTAGTTGCAGTAACTAAGCTTAAAGCATTCTAAATCGTAATTTCAAAGTTTTTCATCACATTAATAATATTAGTTAGTAGTTTAGGAGTTATCCATATGGAATTTGGTAATATAAAATGGTTTAATGTTGAAAAAGGCTATGGTTTCATCAAGCCAGAAGGTAAAGGTGAGGACGTTTTTTTACATGTTAGTACATTAGAACGTTCAGGAATAAGACCTGATGCACTTCGAGGAGAGGATAAAAAGAGAGGAATGAAAGGGGAAAGAGTAAGTTATGAGCTTAAAGAAGAGCGTGGTAGGAACGGAGAAGATAAAAAGTCTGCAATAAATTTAAGATTGGAAGATTAGTCTATCGTGAAGCTTTTTAATAGGGTAATGTATTGTGAGTAATTTTCATGAAATGGGGCTTCCAACTTTGCTTAGGCAAGCTCTAAGTAAAAATAATCTTTGTGTTCCAACCCCGATTCAAGTGCAAGCGATTCCTCTAGCTCTTCAGGGCAAAGATATTCTTGGGTCTGCTCAAACGGGAACTGGAAAAACCTTAGCGTTTGCTATTCCACTGGTTGCTAAATTGATGAATGAGCCAAGCATTGGTTCAGCTTTAGTCATCGTGCCAACCAGAGAGCTTGCTCATCAAGTAACAAGTGAGATAAGAAAACTCTTATCTCAAAGTTCTTTACTAAGAGTTGCTTTGTTGATCGGAGGCGAGCCTATTTTTAAGCAGCTAAATCAGCTTCAGAAAAAACCACAAATTATAATAGGTACTCCTGGTCGTATTATAGACCATATTGAGCGTAAAACTTTAGTTACTCGGAATGTTGATATTCTTGTGCTTGATGAGACGGATCGTATGTTTGATATGGGCTTTGGAATTCAGATTGAAGAAATTATGAAGCATTTGCCTAAAATAAGGCAAACTCTTATGTTTTCTGCAACTCTTCCTGGAGAAATAGTAAAACTTACTGAAAAATATCTTAATCAACCAGAGCGTGTTTCTGTTGATTGCCAGGCTACAACTTCTGTAAAAATTAAACAAGAAGTTGTTTATGCATCAGAATCAGAAAAATATGGCAAGCTTGTTACACAATTATGTCAGCGCAAAGGATCGATCATTATTTTTGTCAAAACAAAGCGAGGAGCGGATCAGCTAGCTGACAAATTGCACAAAGATGACTATAGCGCTTTGGCAATTCATGGTGATTTAAGGCAGCACAAGCGTGAAAGAGTCATTGATTCTTTTCGTCGTGGCCGCAATCAAATCATGGTTGCAACAGATGTTGCTTCTCGCGGCCTTGATATTCCGCACATTCAACATGTTATCAATTATGATGTACCACAATCGCAAGCTGATTATGTTCATCGTATAGGTAGAACTGCACGTGCGGGAGCTGAAGGATTTGCATTATCTTTTGTTACACCTCAAGATAAGAGAAGACTGCCTGCACTAGCAGATAAAGAAGGAGAGCCAAATTTTGATTGTAGTATGCAATCTCAAAAACGTAACAGCAAAAAGATCTTTAAAAGGCCAAGTACGTTAAAGGCTAAATACGGTAGAAAAAAGATCAATGTATTTAAGAAGAAAAGCAGAGTACTAGAAAAAGCGTATTAATGTACTTAACTATTCTTCTATTCTTTAAAAGCTCCAGTAAACTTGCTGCAAAGTGAAGTGATTGGAGGATGGTAGAAAGAATATATAGCTAGCCCAAATTAGATTTACCTACAATTTGATAATCTTAATTCTTCTGCTTATAACGTTTTGAGATTATCACAACGGTATAATGTTAGGCTGTGTGGACTATAATCTGTAGCTTAATTCAATTTGGCTACAACGAGCTGCTAGATTTCAGTTTTTTTAATAATTGTGTGCTACTAATTATATATAAATTTACACTTTTAAAGAGAATAGATGATTTCTAAAAATTTAGAGGCAAGTTTAAATAGAGCGTTACAGATTGCTTCTGATTGTAAGCTTAAATATGCAAAAGTGGAACATTTGTTGCTAGCATTAACCAAAGATGTGGATGTAAATTATGTTTTATCAAGATGTAACATCAGAGCTGGTGAAATCATAAATATAGATAATATTATATTAAGGAATGATCGTGGTAATAATACAAAAGGTTTTTTACAAGACAACTCCGAATTAACTGTCAATAAAGTTGAGCCTGATGTGCTATTTCAACGCATAATACATAAAGCCATGATACGAGCTCATCGTCTGGGAAGAAAAGAAATAAATGGAGCAAGTATTCTATTAGAGATTCTGTCTGAGCAAGATTTATACATTGAAGAGCTATTACGCAAACAGAATGCAAAGGATTCTAATTTGATTGATAATATATCTAATATAAGATATTCAGATGATGTAGAAGAATACATAGCTAATCGCAAGATAAAACTTGATAAAAATAACGATATCTCTACTGTAGCAAATAAAGGTGAATTATTAAAAGATGAAGAAGTTCTACAAAATTATTGTAGAAATTTAAATGATTATGCAAGAAGCAAAAAAATAGATTATGTCATTGGTCGTGATTATGAATTAAATCGCACTATAGAAATCTTGCTAAGACGCAGAAAAAATAACCCTTTATATGTCGGAGAACCAGGTGTTGGTAAAACAACAATAGTTGAAGGCTTGGTATTGAAAATTATTGAAGGTAGTGTTCCGAGTGCACTGAGATCCAGCATAATTTATGCTTTGGATTTAGGATCACTTCTTGCAGGAACACGCTATAGAGGTGACTTCGAAGAGAGAATAAAATCTATAATAAAAGTAATTGAGGCAAAACCTGGCGCTATTCTTTTCATTGATGAAATACACACTATTATTGGAGCAGGTTCAACAAGTGGCAGCTTTCTTGATGCTGGCAATCTGCTCAAACCTGCACTTGCAAGAGGTACATTGCGTTGTATAGGTGCAACTACATACAGAGAATACAGCAATAGTTTTGAAAAGGATAAAGCATTAGCAAGGAGGTTTCAAAAAATTAATGTAAAAGAGTCTTCTATTAATGATACAGTAAAGATACTAGATGGTATAAAGCATTACTATGAAAGGTATCATGGAGTATATTACACGAAACATGCCATTAAATCTGCAGCTGAACTTTCACACAAGTATATTACTGGGCGAATATTACCTGATAAAGCAGTTGATGTTATAGATGAAGCAGGGGCGTATTGTAAGTTACAAAAAAACAGGCGAAAAATTATAAACAGTAGAGATATTAAGAATACTATCACTAGGATTACAAACGTACCTTGCGAGCTTGATGATGTGCAAAGAGTAAAATCTTTGAAAGAAAATCTCAAGAAAGCCATTTTTGGTCAAGAGCAAGCGATAGAGTCTCTTGTTAATTCTATTAAAATTGCTAAATCTGGTCTGAGAAGTTACAGTAAACCCTTGGCAAATTATCTTTTTGCAGGACCAACTGGTGTAGGTAAGACTGAGCTTGCAAAGAAATTAGCACAGAATATGGGTATGAACCTTATACGATTTGATATGTCCGAGTATATGGAACCTCACACAATATCTAGAATGATTGGTTCCCCTCCTGGATATGTGGGTTACGACCAAGGTGGATTGCTTACAGAATCTGTATCTAACAATCAATATAGTGTGGTACTTCTTGATGAAATTGAGAAAGCTCATAGTGATATTTACAATATATTACTACAAGTCATGGATTATGGTTATGTTACAGATACTTACGGGCGTAAAGTTAATTTTTCCAATACAATTTTAATTATGACAACCAATGCAGGGGCATTTGAGCGTAGCAAAAGTTCTATTGGCTTTGGGTATAAGGACTTTAATATTGGTGATAGCGAAAAAGCAGTAGAACGGATTTTTAGCCCTGAATTTCGTAATCGCTTGGATGCAGTCATTTCTTTTTCTGACCTCAATTTAGATGTCATTTTGCACATTGTGGATAAATTTATTCAGGAATTAAAAAAACAACTTGTGCAAAAGGGTATAAGCTGCTCAGTGGAAGAAGAAGTAAAGTCTTATCTTGCGCAAACAGGTTATAGCAAAGAAATGGGAGCACGCCCAATAGAGAGGCTGATTGAAAAAGAGATAAAAAGTCATTTGGCTGAAGAAATACTAAATCGTCGATTAATTAAAGGAAAGAAATTAAGGATTTATATTGGTAAACACGGAATTGCTTTTGATATAGTTTAAATTCTTGCTTGAGTATTAAATTTGTAGTATAGTCACTATTTTTTAATGAGGCTATAGTGGCAAGTTTAACCAGAAATCAATATTACAGTAATCAAGATTTACAGAACTTATTTTCAAGGCTGGGAATAAAAGCAGAAGAAGTAATAAGCCAGGAGTTTGATGATGTACTTAAGTTAGTTGAGCGGCACTTTAGAAGAGCTTCATTAAAATGTCACCCTGATAAAGTAGTAGGAGAGAAAGAGAAAAAAATAGCTGAAGAAAAGTTTAAAAAACTTAGTGCAGATAAAGATAAGCTAGAGAAATATCTTAACGACTTAAAAGCAGCTGGCATATCTATAACATTACAGCGAGAAGTGCAGGAAAAACAAAGGAGAATCAATGAGATTCTATTGCGTAGAGAGAAAGCTGTGAATAGAGCATGTTTATTTTTTATATTAGCAAATGTGGTACTTGGTCCGTCGCCTCAAGTCAAATATTGCTTATCACAACTTGCTAACAGTGGCAAAGTGCAAAATATTGCTTATAAATTTTATGCATTCAGCATCGGAGTTTGGCCATGGTTATTTATTATATCCTTTTGTAGTATTATCTATGCAGCAAGTAAACAAAGAGGCTCACAAGAAGGAAATATGGATAGATTCAACCGAAGGTTTAATTTACTTATTGCTGCTGGTAATTATGTGATATGTATTGCAGTAGCGTTTGCTGTGTGCAGTTTAGCATCGGAAATTGCACAAAATGGCTGGCCTGTTCAATATGGAACAATGCTGATAGTTAATTTGGCATTGGATTTATTATTGATTGCTTTACTTAGAACTTTTACGAAAGCTTCTGAATTATATAGTGAGCACTGCATCCAGCGTTTATACGAAGAAGATGCAGAATTTAGCTACAAGGAAAAGTTTGCATGGTATGACTATAAATTAGTGCTTATGCCGCTCATTCTTCCTATTGTTAAAATGTATTTTGAAGATTTAATTCAAGAAAAACCACAACAGCACACCACCGATCCTAAAGTTACACCTTTAAATATAGGTGTAGGAGCAAGAGTATAAAAAGGTCTTTGCTTCAACTATAGTTTTTGCTACACTTTAAGTAAATTTGAAGATATTAATGAGTGAAGAAGTAAAAAAAATCCTAAGTTATTACGAAAGTGAAAATCCTGGAGTAAAAGCAAATCTTGCTCGTATTCTTATGCATGGAAAACTTAGTGGAATTGGCAAGTTAGTAATTCTTCCTGTAGATCAAGGATTTGAGCATGGGCCAATAAAAAGTTTTGAAGTTAATCCTGATGCTTACGATCCGCATTATCATTTTCAGCTTGCAGTTGATTCGGGAGTAAGCGCATATGCTGCTCCGCTTGGTATGATCGAAGCTGGTGCTTCAACTTATGCTGGAATGCTACCACTTATTTTGAAGATTAATAGTGCCAACTCCTTGCACTCGAAAAACTTAACTTCTGATCAAGCAATAACTGCTTCTGTAAAAGATGCGCTGCGTTTGGGTTGCGTAGCTGTTGGGTTTACTATATATCCTGGTTCTGCTAAGTGCTTCGATATGATGGAAGAAGCTCGCGAAATTATAGCTGAGGCTAAGTCTTGCGGCCTTGCCGTAGTGCTATGGTCTTATCCACGCGGTGAAGGAATTTCCAAAGAAGGCGAAACAGCGGTTGATGTTATTGCCTATGCTGCGCACATAGCAGCTTTACTTGGCGCTAATATAATCAAAGTAAAACTTCCAATTAACTATTTGGAAAGGGAGAAAATAGAAACAGAAAATATTGAGTCATTATCTAAAAGAATTGAATATGTTAAAAGATCTTGTTTTGCAGGGAAAAGAATAGTAGTTTTTTCTGGTGGCGAGTCGAAATCAGTGAATGACATATGCAATGAAGCGAAAGAAATTAAGCAAGGCGGTGGTAATGGTTCAATTATCGGGCGTAACACTTTTCAAAGAAAAAGAGAGGATGCTTTATCTATGCTAAAAGATATAATGGATATCTATGCATAAAAAACGGCTGGGTGGCAGAATGGCTTATGCGGAGGACTGCAAATCCTTTTATACCGGTTCAATTCCGGTCCCGGCCTCTTACTCCAATTAGATCGTTTTTTCTTCTGAAATTTTAACAAGAAGTGTGGCTTTTAATGAAATATTTAAAAAAATAAGATACTATATTCAAAATATAAGCAGTAAAATGCCAAAGAGATTAACAGAAGTTTTATTATTGATTGGTTTGCCCTTCTTGCTTACCAGTTGCACTTTTCACTATTTATTAAAGAGCTCGTATACTCATCTTGCACCAGAAAAGTACCATTCATCCAACAAACAGCCGGTTTACGTCGGTACAGCTTACAGTGCACAGACTATATATAATGCGTTATTTAATGACTTTCTGTTAATAGGTAAGTCATCATTCACAGCCAAACATGGGCGTGCTAGTCAATATGTTAACTATGGAAGAGAAGTTGGAGCAGATGTGATAATCGTATCATTTCAAAATATGCAAAAGGATAAAGAGCATTTTAGCATCACAGAAAAACTATTATGGGACACAAGCTTAACAACATTTCATACAAGGACCATTATAAACTTTGATCAGGACGTACTCTTTCTAAAAAAGGTAGGTGATGCAAAAGCTCCATGGGAATATGTCAAAGGAGAGTTCAAGCTTCACGAAAAAGACGATACTGATCCATATCTAGGGAATTGGGTAGGGTATAGAATATGCGAGATTGCAATATCTTCTTCAGAAGATGAATACTTAGGATTTGTAAATGAAGATAATTGTAAAGAAAAATCTGGAATAAATAAGATGCTTGCTTGGAAAAATGGGGATGTAAGGTTGCGGATTAATAAACAATCAAAACAGGGATTTTATTTAAATCGAAATAAGATTCCTATACTAATAAAATCTCAAATTAACAAATTTGGCTACCTCGAATTAGTAGATAAAAATACTGATCAAGTTCTGGTTTCCCTTCAGAAAAATTAGTTTTTACTACTCATAGAAACTATATACTTACTATTTTGATAAACCTCAAGCTTTCTAAGTTATTCTTGTTGCATGGTAAAAAATAAACTAAAAATAAGCAAAGTGTTTTACAAAATGATATTACGTAATTTATTGTTTTTACTGCCGCCTGAAATCGCTCACTCCTTGGTAATAACGGCGTTAAAAAAGATGCCCTGTAGGAAACCTATAGAACTACCTAAGTCTTTAAATGTAAACTTTTTTGGTAATAAAATTAGGAGTCCTGTAGGTCTTGCTGCAGGTTTTGATAAAAATGCGGAAGTTGTAAAGCCGATGCTCTCATTTGGTTTTGGATTTATTGAGGCTGGTACTGTAACTAAACATCCCCAATATGGAAACAAAAAACCGAGAATTTTTCGATTAATTAAAGATGAAGGAATAATTAATAGATTGGGATTTAATAATAAAGGAGTAGACTATTTTCTTAAACAGATAAGTAAAACTAAACTTGGTGATTGTATTTTTGGTATAAATATAGGAAGAAACAGTACATCAAAGGACCAAATCAGCGATTATGTTGACTTAATAAAGATAGTATATGGAAAGAGCAATTATATAGTACTGAACATCTCATCCCCAAACACACCTAACTTGCGCGATTTGCACAATAAACAAGAATTATCCAAATTGTTGAAATCTATCACTCTAACCCGGAAATCAATCGATAGCTCTGAATCCATACCGATAATATTAAAAATTTCTCCAGATATAGATCAGCAAACAAAAGAAAATATCGCTGAGCTTACACTAGAATATAAAATTGACGGCTTAATAGTAAGCAACACTACGATAAGTCGAGATTCTTACTATAATGAGAGTGGTGGGTTGAGCGGCAGACCATTGTTTCAACTTTCAACCGAGTTATTGAGTGATATGTACAAGCTTACTAAGAGCAGGATTCTATTGATAGGATGTGGGGGAGTTTCAAGTGGTATTGACGCATATGAAAAAATAAAGGCAGGAGCCTCTTTAGTACAACTGTACACTGCTCTCGTATATCAGGGGCATCAAGTTGTGAACAAAATCAATCTGGAGCTTGCAGAATTGGTAAAAAGAGATGGATTTAGTAACATTACTGAAGCAGTGGGTTGTATACATTAATTTTGGAAGTTATTGATATTGTTTTAGTAAAGTAGAGCTAACTTTTTAGTGTAAAGGTATGATAGGGAGTGCTTTTCTTTTGAATGATGAACATGAAAGTTTTGAACGATATAATATCTAAAGTTATTAATTATAAATTTACAGATCATGCAATATTAGAAGAGGCATTAACCCATCCAAGCGTAAATAAAAGGAACAGCGAAGACCAGATCGTAAGCTACGAAAGGCTAGAGTTTTTGGGCGATAGTATTTTGAACATGGTTGTATCTGCTATGCTGTTTAAAATGTTTCCTGAAGAAAAAGAAGGAGCATTGGCAAAAAGAAAAACGGATCTAGTTTGTGGCAGTACCATTGCTAATGTTGCTAAAGAAATAGAGTTAGGTAACTTTATCATAATGAATAATAGTGAACGTTGCAACGGAGGGAAATGTAACTTAAAAAATTTAGAAAATTCGCTTGAGGCACTAATAGGTGCAATTTATATTGACGGTGGACTTGAGAGTGTTGAAAAATTTATTATCCAACATTGGGAAAAGCTAGCTAAAGACATCCTCGATCCTCCTCAAGATCCTAAAACTTCACTGCAAGAATGGACTCAGAGAAATAAATTACCTTTACCAAAGTATGAGCTTGTAAAACAAACTGGACCAGCACACAATCCTGAATTTACTATATCAGTTTGCATAGAGAGTTATGACAAAGTTTCTGCATGCGCTCCTAGTAAGAAAATTGCTGAACAAAAAGCTGCTGAGTTGATCCTAGAAAAAATTAAAAAAACGACTTAGTTTAATCAAAACAGCCGTTAGCATAAATTTAAAGTAAGCTAAGCTCTTTAGTTCAGCTTACATATTTTTTTATCTCAGCCAGAATCTTATCAGATTGACTTTCATCTGAATTTAAATCAGCTACAAAGTGTGTGACATATTTTCCTTCAGGGCCGATAAGGTATATTATTGAAGAATGGTTAATTTCCTCTTCTCCACCTACTTTGTTTGCATATACTTTATACTTTGCAACTACTTCATCTATTTTTTGTCTTTCACCAGTTAGCATTTGTATTCTATGGTCAAATTGCTGCTGAAATTCTTTAAGCCTTTCTATGTTATCGCGCTCAGGATCAACTGTGATAAAAAATGTTTGTATCTTATTGTCAGTTTTCTTATCTAACTTTGCAAGTGTTTCTGAAATTATTCCGAGGTTCATAGGGCAAATTCTTTTGCATGAGGAAAATCCGAAAAAAATCATCATATACTTATTTTTAAAATCACTACTGCGTACTGTTTGTCCGTCTTGATTAATCAAAGAAAAATCCCCACCTATTTTAATTTCTGTATTTTGTGAAACAAATATGCCTTGCTTGGTAAAATAACAATAACCTAAGAAGACAACTGCTACTATTATTAATAAACCAGACAATAACCTTATGAATTTTACCATTAAAGCGTTTCCAATAAAATTAAATCATATCTTGATTAGCTGATTGATTCAACATATTCCTTCCAAAGTGGATTGTTAATTTTATCTAACAATTTCTTATGCTCATCAATTTCTTCGCTGCTTGGTGAATGTTCTCTGCGAGCTAAATTTCGCACTTTATGCTGAATAAACGTAGAGCTATTGTCCTGATCACATTTACTATTAAACAAAAAGGTTTGCAATCCTCCTGTAAGCTCAACGTAGACCTTTGCAAGCAATTGAGCATCAACTAATGCTCCGTGCAACTCTCTACCTTCCAGCGATATGTCAAAACGTTTACATAATGCATTTAAAGAAGCAGGTGATCCTACAAACTTTTTTCTTGCAAGCGGCAATGTATCTAGCACTCTATCTGAGGAAATTAACCCAGCATTTAACTTGCCTAACTCCATATTAAGGAACTTAACATCGAATTCAGCATTATGAATCACCAAAATGTCATTAGATATGAAGTCGAGAAATTCAAATGCAACATCTGAAAATAGTGGTTTATCCTCTAAAAACTCCTCACTAATACCATGAATCTTAAATGAGTGGTAAGGTACATCTCTTTCTGGATTAAGATATCGATGAAATGTTTTACCTGTTGGAACACGATTAATTAGTTCTACACATCCTATCTCGATAATTCGATGGCCAGATCCAGTATCAAGACCAGTAGTTTCAGTATCAAGTACTATTTCTCGCAACCTACTTTCCATCAGTGTAATTAATCTTATTTGTCATTTGTTGTTAAATTTTTATCAGTACTTGCCTTCTTATAGTTAATAGAAACAAGCATCCAAGTTGGGTCTGATGAATTAATATTTTTTTTGAATTGCCATACATCCTCAACTTTGTTAATAGTAGACATACTACCTGATATGACTTCCCCTTCATTATTCTTAACAAAGTTAATTTGCTCTGAAAGGAAATATACTGCAATAAATGCTACATTTTTCACTAACTTTATTTCTAAGATTTTTTGTGAAACGATAGAAACAATTATAGACTCATGTATCTCTTTACGATGTTTAATCTTATCCACAAAACTGTTATACAAGTCTTTGTCCAGAAGGGGTTTTAATTGAGGTAAATTCCCTTGGTTAAAATATTTAATTATTAATTCAAAAGCTATGCTTGAACCTTCTATAAAATTGGAAATAGAGAACTCTCTGTTTTTTTGTAATATTTGTTTATAAGTAGCTTCTATTGAACTTTTGTCGTTGCTATAAATATAATCTTCGATATTTTCTACCACATCCTCTTTACTTTGACTTGCATCCAATACAACTGTCAGCTTTTTTAGATTGAGACTGGCTGATCTTCCTAAAGAATTGTATAAGCGTGAAAAAATAAACGCCGCTAGTAAAGCATATATTACAAGCTCTATCATGGTAACTTAACCCCTTGGTATATAAAGTATCTAAATATTATTAATTATTGATAAAAATATGTTTTGCATATTAGCCTATAGTTAGGTTTGCTATTCGTTTATAAATGAATATATTATATAAGAAAGTATTAAATATCTCAACTTAATTAAAGGAGAAGTAAGAAATGTTACAACACAAAATGAAAATTCATGGTCAGTATGTCAAAGATCTTTCGTTTGAGAATCCAAATTCGCCATTCCTTCCTTCTAGTAAAGCTCCCGATATTAATGTAACGGTTAATATTAATTCAGCAAAATTAGAAGGAACGGAAAGCAAAGAAGAAATAAATAAAGAAAAACCTTTTCATGAAATTACTTTGCATATAGAAGTCAAAGCGACGGTAAAAGATGAAGATATAAAAAATGGTATAGCTTTCATTTGTGAGATAAAGTATTGTGGTATTTTTTCAATAGAAAATTTGAAAGAGTTGAGTAAAGAGGAAGTAAGACAAGCTTTGTTTATTGGCGGGCCTACTTTTCTTTTTCCTTTTGCAAGAGAAATAATCGCAAGAACTACAAGTAATGGTGGGTTTCCTCCACTTATGCTAGATCCTATAGATTTTGAAACTATGTATCAGCAGCAAAGTCAACAACAAAAAAGTAGCGTTAGTAATTCCAATTTTAACTAATACAGGATGAACAATTCTTTAAATGCAAAGAAGACTTTAAACATTGACGGGAAGTCATACAACTATTTTAGCCTAAGTAGTGCTAGTGAATTTTTAGGAATAGATACAACTAAATTGCCCTGCTCGCTGAAGGTTGTGCTTGAAAATTTATTGCGCAACGAAGATGGAGTAAGCGTTAAATTAGATGACATAAAGATATTAGCAAATTGCGTCAAGAAACACATTAATCACGAAATTAGCTACAAACCAGCAAGGGTTTTGATGCAGGATTTCACAGGAGTTCCCGCTGTCGTTGACTTAGCTTCAATGCGTAATTATGTGAAGAAAAACGGAGGTAACCCAAGCAAAATAAATCCATCTGTACCTGTTGATCTTGTGATCGATCACTCTGTTCAAGTAGATAGTTATGGAAGTGTTTCCGCATTCAGTAAGAATGTTGAGCTAGAAGTAAAAAGAAATTTGGAGAGATATCAATTCTTAAAGTGGGGAGAATCATCCTTCACAAATTTTAGAGTAGTGCCACCAGGTACCGGAATTTGCCACCAAGTGAATCTTGAATATTTAGCACAAGTTGTATGTAACAATAGTGGAGTTGTATACCCGGATACCTTAGTCGGTACGGATAGCCACACTACTATGGTGAATGGCTTATCAATTCTTGGTTGGGGCGTTGGTGGAATAGAAGCTGAGTCTGTGATGCTTGGTCAACCAATCAGTATGGTAATTCCAGAAGTAGTAGGATTTAAATTAATAGGAAGACTTTCAGAAGGAGTAACCGCAACTGATCTAGTGCTAACGATTACCAATATTCTAAGAGCAAAAGGCGTTGTTGGCAGGTTTGTAGAATTTTATGGTGATGGCTTAGATTACTTATCTTTGGCAGATAGGGCAACCATGGCTAACATGGCCCCAGAGTATGGTGCAACTTGTGGGTTTTTTCCAATTGATCAGAAAACACTCGATTATTTACATTTAACAGGGCGACCAGAAGAGCTGATCAAATTAGTTGAAGTCTATTCAAAAGAGCAGGGATTGTGGCGTAGCAGTAATGAGTTAGCATTTTTTGACACACTAGAGCTTGATTTATCAAGCGTAAAGCCAGTGATGGCTGGTCCTAAAAGACCACAGGATAAGATTTTCCTTTCAGAAGTAGCGGAATCTTTTTCTACATCTTTTCCTATTAATGAGACAAACAGACCTCCGTTGGAACCTATCTATGGCGATCAGCTCCAGAGTGGCAGCGTAGTGATTGCAGCAATAACAAGCTGCACTAACACCTCAAATCCAAGTGTGATGATTGCTGCAGGTCTTGTAGCTCGTAATGCAATTAAACTTGGATTAAAATCAAAGCCTTGGGTTAAAACTTCTCTTGCTCCAGGGTCACAAGTTGTGACAGAATATTTAGAAAAGTCTGGATTACAGGTAGATCTAAATGCTTTGGGTTTTAATCTAGTTGGATATGGCTGCACAACTTGCATTGGAAATTCTGGTCCACTTAATAAGGATATAGAAGATGATATAAAAAACAAAAACTTAACTGTTGCTGCAGTTTTGTCTGGCAATCGTAACTTTGAAGGAAGAATTCATCCGTTAGTCAAAGCTAATTACTTGGCATCTCCGCCACTTATTGTTGCATATGCACTTGCAGGCACTGTGCAAATTGATTTGACAAAAGATTCAATATGCAAAGATAAGAATGGAAATGATGTCTATCTCAAAGATATATGGCCAACAAATAATGAAGTTGAGAGCTGTGTTAAAAGTGTTGTGACGCGTGAAATGTTCATACAAAAGTATAAGGATGTTTTTTCTGGTGATGAGCATTGGCAAAAGATAAAGTGTGAGAAAGGTGAAATCTATGATTGGGACACGAAAAGCACTTATATACAAAACCCTCCCTATTTTGATAATTTATCGACTAAGAACAATGGAAGCAACATAGTTGATATAAAGAATGCGCAAATACTAGCGATGTTTGGCGATAGCGTCACTACTGACCACATTTCCCCTGCTGGAAATATTGCCTCAAATAGTCCTGCAGGCATATATTTAAAAGGTCTTGGAGTTGAACCGCAAGATTTCAATTCATATGGATCTCGCCGCGGTAACCACAACGTAATGATGCGTGGAACCTTTGCTAATATCAGAATAAGAAATAAAATGGTGAGCGCTGAGGGTGGCTATACAAAACATATTCCTTCTCAAGAAACTATGTCAATTTTTGATGCAGCAATGCAATATAAAAGAGAAGCTGTTCCATTAGTTGTCATTGCAGGAAAAGAATATGGTACAGGTTCAAGTAGGGATTGGGCAGCAAAGGGTACTGCATTGCTGGGAATTAAAGCTGTGATTGCAGAAAGTTTTGAACGCATACATAGGTCCAATTTGGTCGGCATGGGTGTTCTTCCACTTATATTCCAAAATGGAATAACCAGAAAGATATTTGATGGTAGTGAGATAATAAGCATAAAAGGTGAAATAGTATCAAATGGAAATCTAGAATGTATCATTAAAAGACAGGATAATTCAAAGCAATCAATACAACTCAAATGCTGTGTACAAACCGCAACTGAGATTAAATACTTAATGAGTGGTGGAGTGTTAAGCTACATACTTCTTTCGACTTAGTAAAAGTAAGTACTAGACTTCTTTTAGCTCCAGCCCTGGTCCTTTTAAATAATGATTTGTTCTATGCGAAGTTATGATATAATTTTACCTTACATATAGTAAAGGTGTTTTATAGATAATTATGATTAGCTCTATACAAGAACCTAATGAACTCAGAAAACGTTTACAAGGATTTTATCGTACTGATGAAAAAAGCTGTGTACGTTATCTTGTAGAAAAAGTAGAACTTTCGGTTGATTCGAAAAACAGAATTTACAATATTGCAAAACAAGTTATTGAAAAAATCAAACACAATAAATTAAGTATTGTAGATTCCTTTATGCAGCAATATTCGCTTTCCAATGATGAAGGAATAGCATTGATGTGCCTTGCTGAATCGCTACTTAGAATACCAGATGATTACACAATAGACGAATTGATCAAAGATAAAATTACCAACCAAGAATGGAATAAACACTTGGGGCGTTCCTCTTCATTGTTTGTTAATGCTTCCACATGGAGCTTGATGATAGGTAGCAGTATATTGAGAGATAATGAAGGCGATTCGAAGTTCTATTACGCAATTTCTAAGTTACTTAAGAATTTAGGAGAACCGATCATTCGCAAAGCAGTAAAACAAGCAATGTCTATGCTTGGTAATCATTTTGTTGTTGGAGAAACCATAGAAGAAGCTTTAAGATATGCAAAACTAGATGACAATAGTAAGTTTTTATACTCTTTTGATATGCTTGGCGAAGCTGCTCACACAGCTGAAGATGCAGAAGAGTGTTTTGATTCATACATGCACTCAATAAAAGCTATAGGTGCAACTACTGAAGTGAATGATTGTTTTAAATCCCATGGAATTTCAATAAAACTTTCTGCTTTGCACCCACGTTATGAATTTGGTCAATTTGACCGAATTGCTGGTGAGATATTTACTAGGGTTTTAGAGCTCTGTCGTGAAGCAAAAAAATACAACATTTCACTATGCATAGATGCAGAAGAATCAGAAAGACTTGAGATGTCATTAGTTTTATTCGAGCAACTGCGTCTTGATGAGTCACTTTCTCAGTGGGGAGGGCTTGGCTTGGCTGTACAAGCATATCAAAAACGTGCTTTATCTGTGCTTGATTTTGTTGAGGATGTTGCTATCCGATCAAAGCATAAAATTATGGTAAGGCTTGTGAAAGGTGCATATTGGGACTCAGAAATCAAGTGTGCACAAGAGCTAGGGTTAAGTGGTTATTCAATATTTACAAGAAAAAGCTATACTGATGTATGCTACCTTGCGTGTGCACAGAAGCTTTTAAGCAAAGTAAATCACTTTTACCCATGCTTTGGAACTCATAATGCCTATACTTTTGCTACTATAATAGAGCTTGCTGACAAAGATCATCCTGGATTTGAGTTTCAGCGTTTACACGGAATGGGTGAGGATTTATATGATTATGCAATGTCAGAACTTGCAACAAGCATCAGCTGTCGTATATATGCACCAGTTGGTAAACGTAGTGATTTATTAACATATCTTGTTAAGCGTCTTCTTGAAAATGGAGCTAATAGTTCGTTCGTCAATCAAATAAATGATCCTAACGTTAAAATTGAAGAATTAGTCTCGGATCCATTAGAAAAAGCTAAAAGTTTAGAATATGAACCTCATCAAAACATTCCATTGCCACAAGATATTTTTGGAGAGGAAAGAAAAAACTCCTTGGGGATGGATATTAGTGATTCAATTACAGTTTCGCAATTTGCAAATGATATAAAAAAATTTAGTGAAAAGAAATGGCAAGTTGGGCCAATAATTGATGGAAAGGCACTACTTGATAGTGCTGAATTTATCGAAGTAGTGAATCCTGCACATTTGGAAAATGTAATTGGAGAAGTGTCAAGTACAACAAGCGCTCAGGCTTTAAATGCTCTTGAAATAGCACATAGTGCTTTTACTAAGTGGCAGAATATTTCAGCAGAAGAGCGCGCTAAATGCCTTGAAAAAGCTGCAGATTTGCTTGAGGAAAGGATGAAAGAGTTGGTTTACATTCTGATCTTGGAAGCAGGAAAAATTTTATCCGATGCAATAGCAGAAGTAAGAGAGGCAATCGACTTTTTGCGCTATTATGCAATGATAGCAAAAAACGAACTGAATGACTGGAAAAAATTGCCAGGTCCAACAGGTGAAGATAACTTCATCTTTTTTGAGGGCAGAGGAGTTTTCTTATGCATATCACCGTGGAATTTTCCACTTGCTATCTTCATTGGGCAGGTTTCAGCTGCACTTGTAGCAGGTAATGCAGTGCTGGCAAAACCGGCAGAGCAAACGCCGATTATTGCCTATGAAGCCGTTAAGATACTACACGAAGCTGGAATACCAAAAAATGTATTACATCTTGTTCCAGGAGATGGTCGATATTTAGGTAAAATATTAGTGCCAGATAATAGAATTTCCGGTGTAGCTTTTACCGGCTCAACACAGACCGCTCAAATAATTAATAGAATGCTTGCCAGCAGAGATGGTCCTATTGTGCCACTTATCGCTGAAACTGGTGGATTAAATGCTATGATTGTTGATAGTTCTGCTCTTTTAGAGCAGGTAACTAAGGATGTTTTAATTTCTGCATTTCGCAGTGGCGGTCAACGTTGTTCTGCTCTCAGAGTGCTATTTATTCAAGAAGATATAGCAGAAAAACAGATAAAAATGATATGCAATGCAGCTCAAGAACTAAAGATAGGTGACCCAATACAACTGAGCACAGATATTGGTCCAATAATTGACAAAGCATCTATTGATATGCTCACTAAACATACGGAAAAAATATCAAGGGATGAAGATTCAAACCTTTTGTCCAAGGTACCCATGGATACAAATTCTTATAATGGTTATTTCTTTCCTCCGTACATTTATGAGATACAAAAAATTTCGCAATTAAAGCAAGAAGTGTTTGGGCCTATTTTACATATCATACGTTTTAATAAGTTGCAGTTAAATGAAGTTATAAGTGATATAAACAATACAGGATATGGACTTACGTTTTCTTTGCAAAGCCGTGTACAAAGTAAGATCGATTTAATAAGCAAGAAAATATCAGTTGGAAATGTATACATCAATCGCAATCAAATAGGTGCAGCAGTTGGAATGCAACCATTTGGCGGTAGAGGACTGTCAGGTACCGGACCAAAAGCTGGTGGTCCTAATTATCTGCAACGTTTTTCTATAGAAAAGGTTGTAAGTGTCAACACTACAGCATGTGGCGGTAACATTACACTTGCGTGTTTGGATTGATTTGCAATTTCTAAATTGGAAGTCCGTGCAGTTGTGTATGCAGTACTAAAACCTAAAACTCATACACTGAAAGGATAGTTGTGATTCTAAGGAGGATTCAAAGAAAGTCTTGTCTTTAATAAAAGAAAAAGGTTGCTATAATTCTGATAAAAGCACTATAAACAAAATGAATGTAAAAAATATCTTATTAGCGTTTTTAGTACAATTTATATTCGATTTGTCATTATTTGCGGCTGATCCTATTTTGCTTAATTGTATTGAAACTCCAGGGATTTATGATCTTGAAACAAGGCCAAAAAGCTTTAACTCTTCAAATAATTTAAGAAGAAAACCTGGCTCTCCAAATAATGCAGCAGGAGAATTAATAAATGTAGTGGGTAGAGTTACTGATGTAAATTGCTTACCGATACAAAATGCTGTGGTTTCTATATGGCACGCAGACTCACTTGGCATGAGCTATTATGATGAAAATGTGGAGCTTGATCCAAATTTTGCTGGATCAGGAAGATTTGTAGTAAATAACCTTGGCTATTATAATTTTATTACAATAGTACCAGGTAAAATTGGTGATAGGGCTCCACACATCAACTTTTTGGTCCAACATCCAGATTTTCCAGAATTCACAACACAAATGTTTTTTGCTGATCATAATTGCGATAACTGTGATGATCTTCTTCTTGGTAATCTTATTGAGAGTGGACTTGCAAGCCTTCTGATAGCACCATTTACTTATAACAATCAGGCCATGAAGACCTACACATTTAATATAACCCTAGGTGGGCATAACAAATTTTCTGATAAAAGATAAAGCCCTTGCATATCAGGGGAGTTCATAGTAGTCTTAAGCGCTATTGTACTTAAAATGTATATGAAAAATATCTTACTAATGTTTTTACTATGTTTTATGTGCAGCTTACAATTATTTGCAACGGAGATGTCAACGATGAAGATAACAATTTCTAAAGCTTTACCCGATTTTGAGACGCTAGTGGTAGGTTTGTTTGAGGGTGATAAGCTCATAACTAATGTTCTACAAGATAAGCAAGCTATAGATAACATCAAGAAATTTAGTGGTTTTAATGGAGGTTTTGGTGAATTTTTCTCCGTTACTTCATCAGAGGGAAAAAATATTATAGTTGCTGGTCTTGGAATGAGAGATGAATGGGATGAAAGCAAAGGATTAAATATCGGTGGTAAAATATATTGTGAGCTAAGCAGATTAAGAATAAAGCGAGCAGCTATTTCAATCGAGGGCAGTACAGCAAATGTTGCATATGGAGCATTTCTGCGCAGTTTCAAGTTTAATAAGTATAAAACTAAAAAGGATGAAAAAATTACAGAAGTAGAGGAAATTACATTATTAGTAAAAGATGAACAGTTAAGTAGCATTGAAAAATCATTTGAGCGTTTAAAACACGAAGGTGAAGGTATCTTTCTTGCACGTGCTTTTACTACTGAGCCACCTAATATTTTATATCCAGAGTCTTACGCTAATCGTATAAAAGCTGAACTTACTAAACTTGGTCTTGAGGTTGAAGTGCTTGATAAAAAGCAAATGGAAGAGAAAAAAATGGGAGCCCTGCTTGGAGTAGCGCAAGGAAGTAGTAAAGAGCCAAAGTTAGTGGTGATAAAATGGAATGGGGCTTCTCAAGAACAAAAACCAATAGCTTTTATAGGCAAGGGTATAACGTTTGACACTGGTGGAGTGTCACTTAAACCCTCACGCGGTATGGAGTCAATGAAATATGACATGGCAGGTTCTGCTACTGTAGTTGGAGTGATGCGTACTCTAGCTGGGCGAAAAGCAAAAGTAAATGCAATTGGTGTGGTTGCACTTGCAGAAAATGCAGTGGATGGTAATGCTCAAAGACCGAGCGATGTAGTCACTTCAATGTCTGGACAAACAATAGAAATATTAAATACCGATGCAGAGGGAAGACTAATACTTGCGGATGCTTTATGGTATACACAAGATAGATTTGCACCGAAATTTATGATCGACCTTGCAACTTTAACTGGTGCTATAGTGGTTGCACTGGGAAATAATGAATATGCTGGTCTTTTTTCAAATAACGATGAATTAGCGAATCATCTGATTGATGCAGGAAATGAAGTAAATGAGAAATTATGGCGCTTTCCTATGAATGAAACTTATAACAAAATTATTGATTCGCCGATTGCTGATGTGCAAAATATAGCTCCTGCAGGTTCTGGTGGAGATAGTATAATGGCTGCACAGTTTCTACAGCGTTTTGTAAACGACACTTGTTGGGCACATTTAGACATTGCAGGCACTGCTTGGCACGAAAAAGGCACTGATATTTCTCCAAGAGGGGCAGTAGGTTTCGGTGTAAGGTTGCTAAATAAGTTGGTTGAGAAGTACTATGAGATTAATAATTAAGGATCTTTGTATTGAGTTTATAGCTTAATTTACGGCTACATGAATGTCTGTTTATAAGACGTAGAAAATGATATCATCAAAGTAACTTACATTTTCTTTTTTGGGGATTCTAAAGTTACACACTTGAGCAGCATCAAGAGAAAGTATTTTGTTCAAATGATGATTGTAATGATGGCCTATTAAAACTTTAAAGCTATTTAGCATTGACGGTGTATACTTAAGTGTTAAAATAAAATAAGAAGTTTTTAGGAGTTTATATGGCAGCAGGTGGGAAAGCGAAAACAGCTAGTAAAAATAACCCTACTCAACGTAAGAAAGCTGAACAAAAAATGTATAAGGATAAACCGGTAAAACCGGTTAAGTATATAGACCGTGATTCACGTATGAACTATATGTCTGCTCAATACGATAACGGCAATCTAGTTGAAGATGAGGTAAGTGGTAACCCTATAAAGTGGGAAGCTGTATAGTGAAAGTTACTATTAATTCTAAGGAATGTGAAGTAGAGCATGGGCTCACTATAATCCAAGCTTGTGAAGCTGTGGGCATTGAAATTCCACGTTTTTGTTATCATGAGCGTTTAGCAATTGCTGGTAACTGCAGAATGTGTTTAGTTGAAGTGGAGGGTGGTCCTCCAAAACCAGTAGCTTCCTGCGCAATGCCAGTTGCAGAGGGTATGGTGATTCACACCGACACTACCAAGTTAAAAAAGGCACGTGAAGGAGTGCTCGAGTTTTTACTAATTAATCATCCACTTGATTGTCCAATTTGTGATCAAGGTGGTGAGTGCGATTTGCAAGATATAACAATGGTTTATGGAAAAGGAATAAGCAGACTTGATGAGCATAAAAGAGCTGTGCCAAAAAAACATTTTGGTCCGCTGGTTGAAACTGCAATGAATAGATGCATTCATTGCACTCGGTGTGTTAGATTCTTGTCTGATGTTGCAGGTACAAACGAACTTGGAGGAATCGGAAGGGGAGAGAATATAGAGATTAGTACTTACATAAAAAGGCATATTAGCTCTGAATTATCTGGGAATATTATAGATCTCTGCCCTGTGGGAGCCTTAACTTCAAAGCCTTACTCTTTTACAGCGCGCCCATGGGAGCTATCACATTGCGAAACTATAGATGTGCTGGATGCTGTAGGAAGCAGTATTAGAGTTGATTATCGTGGTCCTGAAGTTATGCGAATATTGCCAAGACTTAATGAAGAAGTGAACGAGGAATGGATATCAGACAAAACTCGTTTTGCTTACGATGGACTCAAAGTACAACGCCTCGATCGACCTTATATAAAAAAAGAGGGCAAATTAGTCTCAGTTGACTGGAATGAAGTATTGACTTTTGCTGCAAAAAAAATAAAAAGTACGAAACCAAACAAAATAGCTGCAATTGCAGGTGATTTAGCAGATTGTGAATCTATGCTTCTGCTGAAGGAAGTGATGCATAAGCTTGGTTCAGCAAATATAGACTGCAGACAGGATGGAGCAAAACTGATACCAAGTAATCGTGGATCTTATGTGTTCAATACCACTATCGAGGGCATAGAGAATGCAGATTTGTGTCTGCTTATAAATACAAATCCCAAAGTAGAGGCACCAATTATTAACGCACGCATAAGAAAAAGATATTTACAAGGCAATTTTCTTATTGCAAGCATTGGCCCTGACATTGAGTATTTATACCATGTTGAGAAGCTAGGTGACAATCCTGATATCTTAAATGAAATAGCAAAAGGGAATCACAAATTTTGTAAGCTGCTGAGCGCTGCTTCAAATCCTATGTTTATCATCGGTCAAGATGCATTGACAAGAGACGATTCTGAATCAATTTTAGCTCTATCTAGTACAATTGCAGAAAAATTCAACATGGTCAGAGATGATTGGAATGGCTTTAATGTGCTACATAAAACTGCAGCAAGAGTTGGTGGACTCGATATTGGATTTGTTCCTAAAAAAGATGGAAAAGATATTAACCAAATACTAAAGCAGGCAGAAAGTGGCGAGATAGAAGTTGTTTATCTTCTTGGTGCAGATGAAATTGATATATCAAAGTTAGAAAATACGTTTGTAATTTACCAAGGTCACCATGGTGATAGGGGGGCACATATAGCAGATGTCATTCTACCTGGAGCTGCATACACAGAGAAATATGCAACTTATGTAAATACTGAAGGTCGAGCACAGAGAACAAATTTAGCTGTTTTTCCTCCTGGTGAAGCAAAGGAAGATTGGTTGATTATAAAAAATTTATCCCAATATTTGGGTCTTTCCTTGCTATATGATAGTTTATTTGACGTGAGAAAAAAATTAGACACTGTTGGCCTACAGTTTAAAGATGCTGACCAAGTAGTAAAAAATAAATGGGTGTCGATTGCCTATGATGAGATCAAATTAAGTAATATCCCTTTCACTCTAAAAAAGTGTAATTTTTATATGACAGACTCAATAAGTCGCGCTTCAAAAATAATGGCGGATTGTACTAAGACTTTTTATGAATACGCTAGTTAACATCTTATTTGTTTTAGTACCGCTACTGCTTTCAGTTGCATATTTAGTATATTTTGAGCGCAAAGTTATTGGTGCAATTCAACTGAGACATGGTCCAAGTGTAGTAGGGCCATTTGGTTTATTGCAGCCGTTTGCAGATGCTATCAAATTGATAATTAAAGAGCCGATAATACCATTTAGAGCAAACACAATACTGTTTATTATGGCTCCAATGATCACCTTTATTTTAGCATTAATTTCCTGGGCAGTTATACCATTTGGAGCTGAAATAACTACAGAAAATGGACAGCAGGTAATAATCCCTAAGGTAATAGCAAATATTAATGTTGGAGTGCTTTATGTGCTAGCTATATCCTCTTTGGGAATATATGGCATTATTATTGCAGGCTGGTCTAGTAATTCTAATTACGCATTTCTTGGCGCTATAAGGTCAGCTGCTCAAATGATTTCATATGAAGTTTCAATAGGTCTAATAGTTGCTACAGTTGTTATTACAACTGGCACATTAAATCTTGGAGAGATGGTGGTAGCGAAACATAATATGCCATTTTGGATTGATTTATTACTAATGCCTATAGGAATGATATTTTTTATTTCTTTGCTTGCCGAAACTAATCGTCACCCATTTGACTTACCAGAAGCTGAAGCAGAGCTCGTCTCTGGGTATAACGTCGAGTATTCATCAATGCCTTTTGCTCTCTTTTTCTTGGGAGAATATGCAAATATGATTTTAGCAAGCGCTATGATGACAATATTCTTTCTAGGAGGGTGGTATCCTCCATTAGAGCTTAGTTTGCTGTATAAAATTCCTAGTTTAATCTGGTTTGTTTTGAAGATAGTTGTACTTTTGTTTATATTTGTTTGGATTAGAGCTACAATACCTCGTTATCGTTATGATCAATTAATGCGTCTTGGTTGGAAAGTATTTTTGCCAATATCGGTACTTTGGGTAATACTCATTTCAGGAGTGTTGCTTTTTACTGGGAATTTGCCTGGATCCAATGTTTAATTTCCCAAATACAAGGTTAAGGCGTAGGCGCTCAGGCAAGTGGATTCGCAATTTAACAAGTGAAAGCACTTTATCAGTAAATGATTTGATTTTTCCCTTATTTGTTCATGACGGAGAAGAAACAATTGAGCCAATTTCTGGCTTACCTGATATCAAATGTTATTCAATAGATGGATTAATTTCTATAATTCAGAAAGCTAAGGACTCGGGGATTAATGCTGTTGCAATTTTTCCTGTAGTTGATAGTAAACTAAAATCTGAAAACGCCGAGGAAGCGTACAATCCTGACAATTTAATCTGTAAAGCAATTTGTGCTGTAAAATCAAATGTACCGGATATTGGCATTATTGCAGACATTGCACTAGACCCATACACTACTCACGGTCATGATGGCATTTTAAAAAGCAGTAGGATAGATGTAGAAAATGACGAGACTGTGTCAGCATTATGTAAGCAAGCACTTGTTTTAGCAAAAGCAGGATGCGATATAGTTGCTCCTTCTGATATGATGGATGGCAGGATAGGAAAAATAAGAAAAACATTGGATGATAATAACTTTCAGAATGTGTCAATATTGTCCTATGCAGTAAAGTACTGTTCTAGCTTCTATGCGCCATTCAGGCAAGTTGTCGGTTCGTGCGCATCATCAAATTTCATCGACAAAAGTGGTTATCAAATGGATTATAGAAATGCACGTGAAGCAATCTGCGAAATCGAAATGGATATAGATGAAGGTGCAGATTTTATTATGATAAAGCCAGGTATGCCATACTTAGATGTAATAAAAATAGCAAATGAAAAGTTCAATTTTCCGATTTTTGCTTACCAAGTAAGCGGCGAATACGCAATGATAAAAGCTGCAGCAAATAATGGATGGTTGGATTATAACAGAGTGATTTATGAGTCCTTAATTGGTTTTAAACGTGCAGGTGCAAGTGCAATATTTACCTATGCTGCACTTGATGTTGCAAAAAATTTGGTATCTACTTAGCAGTCTGGAACATCTAAGTAGGTAGCTGGCTGAAGTGACTTGACAAACCTTCCCACTTTCCTTATCATATCAATAAGAGTATTTATCCTTGTTTTTAATCTCTGCAGATTTAACAACAAAATTCAGTAAAAAACTCAGGTATATATTGGCAGATTACATAAAATTATAGCGGCTGCATGTCTTTTTTATTTTTTCTACATTCAGCCAAAATGCGCTTAAAATAAGCGTTAGCACATTATTACAATGCCAATTTACATTATTATAGGGTCAAAACTCACTACTAGGGGATTCTTTTGCCTTTTTCTCGCTTGGTAAATTTTTTAATATTTATAGTTAAAGCTTCAGGCCAGCGCGTGACGCATAGCTATACGGAGATTAAAGATGTCATTCAAGTAGCTGACACTGGAATCCAGGAATTTTTTGAGCACAAAGGAGATCTTATTCTAAGTTTTTATTGGTAAGAAAGGCTGGATCCCAGTGTCAGCTACTTGAATGACAAGAAGGGGATAGCACTGGGATGACAAAAAAGGAGGCTACTAGTATAAAGGGGCAACGGTTTAGATCGTTTTTAACTATTTGCCTTTTTTCTATGCAAGAAGTGTATTGATAAGTCCATTACAATTCAGTATTGTGAAAAATATAAGTCAAGTGTTAGTTAGGACATGGGGATTTTTTTTCAATTTTTGGGTAAGATGCTAGGCAAGGTTTTTCCTGCCAAAATAGTAAGCTCTTTTTTAGGAGTAGGATATTTACCGGGTTGGCAGCATTATTGGTCTTCTTTTCTAATATTATTTATTACCGACATTATATTAATGCTTACATACGGAGGTGATTTTATACTATATAAAATGCCGAATTCAGGCATAGTTGTAGCTGCTATTTTTACCAAGCTAGCAATAGTTATGTTAGTGCTGCAATTAGTTGCAATATCCATTTTTCACATTCAAGATCCTTCAGCCAGCAGTGATGAGAATATAGTAGTACAAATAGCATCAGGACAGGTGATGACTGTTGCGCTTTCGATGCCGGCAATAATGTCAATTTATTATATTGTAAGTAAATTCTATTTAAGTATATGCAAGGCAATACTTAAATGTCCATTTTGGTTTAATGATCTTATGCATTTGTTCTTTTTCTTTATAATACCTTATTTATTTTTTAATATTGTAGAAGTAATAAAACCATGGCCGATAAGTACGATACAGCTTAGTTATAACAATGCAATATCAATCACATTTGAAGGGATTTTTCATGTGTTTTATGCAGTGATTTTATTGTACTTGACTGCATTTATATTCTGCGATCTGACTATGCATGATGCGATTGTTCTAAACAAAAGCATATTTGAGTATGTAAAAGAAAGTTCAATAGCCTTGAGTGACTATTTTCATGGCACTATTAAAAAAATAAGTATAGAATAGTACTTATTTGCTTATGTATTCAGTTTAAAAGATATACAGTTTGCGTGAATCTACAGGATATAATAAAGGGATTACAAGATTTTTGGGCAGATGAAGGGTGTACTATACTTCATCCATATACGTCTGAAGTTGGAGCTGGAACACTACATCCCGCAACAATCATGTCAGCAATTGACGAAAAATCAACAAAAATTGCGTATCTACAACCAGTAATAAGACCTACAGATGGGCGTTATGGCGACAACCCTAATCGCTTATATCAGCATCATCAATACCAAGTTATAATAAAACCATCTGGCAGCAATTTGCAAGATGTTTACTTAAATAGCTTAAAAGCTCTTGGTGTATCGACAAAAGAATATGATATTAAGTTTATTGAAGATGATTGGGAAAACCCAAGTGTTGGTGCATCCGGTCTTGGTTGGGAGGTTACATGCAACGGAATGGAAGTAACACAACTTACTTATATACAGCAAGTGGGAGGTATTGACTGCAGAATAATTCCTGGTGAAGTAGCATATGGGTTAGAGCGTTTAGCAATGTGCATACAGGGTGTAGATAATGTTTACGACATAATGTGGAACGATAATGGTGTAACTTATGGAGATATTTTTAAACAAAGAGAGCGAGAGTTTTCTTACCTGGCACTTGATTATTATGATACTAAAGTAGTACAACAGCAGTTTGAGGATACAGAAAAACTGTGTAAATTCCTTGTTGAAAAAGAATTGCCGATAGCAGCTTATGACCAATGTATTAAAACGAGCCATCTACTTAATCTACTTGATGCAAGAGGTGTGCTTGGTGTGAATGAACGTACAGCCTATATTGGTAGAGTGAGAGAGTTAACAAAAAAATGCTGTGAATTATATAGAGCAAAGTAGAATATGTTGTCACAATTATTGTTTGAATGTCTTTCAGAAGAAATTCCATCAAGAATGCAGAATTCATCTGCAGCTCAGGTTAAGAGCTATATCACTAATGCTTTTAGTAAAAATAATGTGAAATTTGCATCTATAGAAGTTTATGTGACTGCACGTCGCATTGCTCTTTTTATTGATGGCATAAGTGCTTTAGAGCTAAAAGATTCTAACAATGAAATTAAAGGACCAAGAGTTAATGCACCGAAAAGTGCTATCGAAGGTTTTTTGAGAAAAAATCGGAAAGGTGAAGAAGATTTACTCATTCGCAAAGTAAATGATGAAGATTTTTACTTCATTAAGAGAGAAAGCTGCTTATTTAACATCAACGGGTTTCTCAAAAATCAACTGGAGGAAATGCTAAAAAACTTTTCTTGGCCAAAGAGTATGAGATGGAGTGAAAGAAAAGAGAGATGGGTTAGGCCAATTAAAAATATTCTATGTATTTTAAATGACGAAATAATACCTATATCTTTTGCAGGGGTTACAGCATGCAACGTGACGTATGGTCATAGGTTTCTTTCAGGTGATGCAGTACTTACTGTTAAAACACCCAAAGACTATTTTGAATTGTTAGAAAAAAATAATGTCATTCTCCAGTTGGACAAAAGAAAGCAATTTATACTAGATCAGATTAATAAGTTTACAAAAGAGGAGAACTTACAACTTGAAAAAAATGATTATTTACTTAATGAATTGGCAGGGCTTATAGAGTGGCCAATAGTATTATTTGGTAAAGTAAAATCATCAGAATTACCGAAGGAAGTAATACTTAGTATAATTAATACGCAGCAAAAGTATCTTGCTTTAAGTGATGGACAGAAAATATCACATTTTGTTACTGTTGTAAATGTTAACAATAATGAAGTTGTCAAAGGTCATGAAAGAATATTAGAAGCACGTCTTGCTGATGCCCAGTTTTTGATATCTCAAGACAAGAAGGAAAACCTAGATTACTATGTCAAAAAATTGAGCTCTATTTCATTTCATGCTTCGCTCGGTAGCGTAGAAGAAAAAGTGAAGCGTATTATCGCTCTTTCAAAGTATATAGCGATATTTATTCCACATGCTTCATTAATTAAAGTTGAACGTGCTGCATATTTAGCAAAGGCAGATCTTGCAACGTTGATAGTGAAAGAATTTCCGGGATTGCAAGGAGTAATGAGTGGATACTACGCTTCTTATTTTCAAGAAGATAAAGAAGTAGTAGAAGCTATAACTGAGCACTATAAGCCAATTGGATCGGAGCAAGAATGTCCTAAATCTCCTACTGCGATTGCTGTAGCTATTGCAGACAAGATGGATAGTTTGGTTGGTTTAATTGCAGCAGGTGAGAAAATCTCTGGTTCGTATGATCAGTTTGGTTTGCGGAGAATGACAATTGGTATAATTAGAACAATACTTGAAAATAATTTGCATATTCCAATTAGATTGCTGATAGATAAGTCAGTATCTTTATGTTCAAGACTTCTATTGAATAAAAATATAACTCCAGTTGATAAGCCAAGTGAAAAACAAATTTCAGAACTAGTATTTAAATTCTG
The DNA here is from genome assembly GCF_053891855.1 of Wolbachia endosymbiont of Protocalliphora sialia. Classification (NCBI taxonomy): domain Bacteria; kingdom Pseudomonadati; phylum Pseudomonadota; class Alphaproteobacteria; order Rickettsiales; family Anaplasmataceae; genus Wolbachia; species Wolbachia endosymbiont of Protocalliphora sialia. The sequence goes on along the minus strand of NZ_JAIUJX010000001.1, from coordinate 151,472 downwards.
CTTAGAAAGGTTCAAGATTATTTTAAAAAATAGAAATATAAGGCAAGATGTTGTAGATTCAATACTATATAAAGTCGATATTAATGATCTGCTGAAAGCGGAAAAGCAAACTGTGATATTGGATCGTTATCTTAGTACAAAAGAAGGTGAACAGGTTCTAAGCACTTATAAAAGAGCCAGTAATATGATGGGCAAAGTGAGAAAAAGTGATGGCACTACTTATAATGCATCTTACAGTAAGAAGTTTTTGATTGAAAATGAGGAGATTGCGCTATCAAATTGTGCTATAGCTGCTTGTAAAAACATAAAACAAGCGATAGAAAATAACGACTTTAATACAGCGCTTGATGAACTTGCTCGTTTTGCTCCATTTATCAATCAATTTATGGACAGTGTAAAGATTAACTGTGATTCTAATGAGCTTAGAATAAACAGGTTATCTTTGCTTGCAAATGTTGTTTCTACCTTTCATTTAGTAGCAGAGTTTAACCTTATACAGGTTAAACAATTGATAAATGCTCAGGCAATATAAGGAACAAATCAAATCATCTCCACAATCCTGTGGCGTTTATAAGATGATTGGAGATAAGAGTAAGGTTTTATACATTGGTAAAGCAAAAAACTTGAAGTCGAGATTATCCGACTACCTTCAATTCGAAAACCTTTCTGAACGAATCAGAGTAATGATCTTACAGGTTATTAAGGTTGAAATATTCATCACTGAGAATGAAATCGAAGCATTGCTTCTTGAAGCACAGTTAATAAAATCGTTAAAACCATCTTATAATATTTTGCTTAGGGATGGAAAATCTTATCCTTATATAACAATTTCTAAGCATGATTATCCAAGAATAGCGAAATATAGAGGTAAGTTTAAGAAGAATGAGTTTCATTACTACGGCCCTTTTCCATCTGCTGCTGCTGTTAAGAACACTATATTATCATTGCAAAAAGCTTTTCTCTTAAGAGTATGTTCAGATCAATATTTCTCTTCAACAAAAAGACCATGTCTTGAGTATCAAGTTAAGCGCTGTTCAGCACCATGCGTAGATAAAATTACAAAAGATGATTACTGCAAATCAGTAAAACAAGCACAAGATACTCTGCTAGGAAGGAATAAAGAAGTGCAAAGACAGCTATTTTCTACAATGGAAAAGTGCAGTAGGGAGATGAACTACGAGCTTGCTGCTGTCTATAGAGATCGATTGAAATTTCTTCAGCAGATTCAAATGCAGCCAATGGATTTTTCTTTTGAAGAAGATGCAGATTTCTTTAGCGTTGTACGTGAGGCAGACTTAGCATGCATTGGTGTACTATCTTTCAGAGATAAAGGTAACTATGGAAGCATTCCTTACTTCATTGAGAATTGTAGTGATCATTCAAATGATGAAATTTTATCCACCTTTTTGGTCAATTTGTATAATCCAGTTAACACACCACCAGCGCAAATTTACGTTCCATATTCTATTGTGGATAAGGAAATTATAGAACAAGCACTGTATGCTCTTACTCAAAAATCAATAAAAGTTTTGCATGCGAAAAATAGTAAAGAACGTGATTTGTTGAATTTTATTTACAATAATTCTCAGCATAGTCTAGAACAGAAGCTTACTGATTATAGAAATAATCTAGAAAAGCTCGAAGAGCTTAGGAAGATTTTCTCGTTACCAAATATTCCAAAGCGTATCGAGGTTTATGATAATAGCCATATATCTGGAAATCAACAAGTTGGTGTGATGATTGTTGCAGGGCAGGAAGGTTTTTTAAAAAGTGAATACAAAAAATTTACTATAAAAGAAGAAATTTCAGGTGATGACTATAAAATGATGAGAGAAGTGCTGACTAGACGTTTCTCTGGCAATATAAAAGATATAATCCCTGATTTTTTACTGATTGATGGCGGTCCAGGACATGTTTCCATAGTGCAGAATGTGTTGGAAATATTGAATATAAAAGTTCCTTTTGCTTGTATGGCAAAGGGTCATGATCGTAATGCAGGAAATGAAAGATTTTATGTGCCGGACAGAGAAGAATTTACTCTAGCAAGTGACAGTAAGGTCATGCTTTATTTACAATTGCTGCGTAATGAAGCTCACCGTTTTGCGATAACTTCGCATAGAAAAAAACGCGATAAACAGTTTTTTGCTTCACAATTAAGTGAAATATCCGGTGTTGGCAGTAAAAGAAAGAAGGCACTCATGTCTCATTTTGGTTCTGTAGAAAATATAAGCAAAGCTTCTCTAGCTGAAATTCAAAACGTACCTGGAATTAGTAAAGGTTTAGCAGAAATCATTCTTCAACACGTGAATTCTAAGAAAGGTACTCCTAAATAGGTACTCTAAAATTAACCTTTATTTCTTCTTAATAAGACATAAAAAGCTCCTTTGCCACCATGTTTTTTTATGGCTTGCTGATAGTATAAGATCATATTTCGAACTTTTGTGTCATTCAACCACTTATTTAAGCTATTCTTTATAGTGTCTATTTTATCTGTACTATTACCATGCCCCGTAATTACCAATAAGCACCTATTCCTTGCTTGATAATTTTTGATAATAAAATCTATCAATTTACAATAAGCATTATCTATACTATAGCCGTGCAAATCGAGTTTATCGCTTATAAAATATTTACCCCTATCGATCTTTAATTTTGTATTGTAGTCAAGACAAAATGATGAATCACCATTATCAGTATTAAGAAAATTTTCTTGTAAACTAGAGACACCTTTATCAATCATAGATTTTATATTTACTTTGTGATCAACTTTCAAAGTAACTTTTCCACATTCTATTGGCTTAACATTTTTTTGCCAATCTAACTCATCATCTGACATAAATTCATTAATTGAACTGCATAATTTTACAACAATATATAAACACAGTAAAATATTGCTTATTCTATAAAAAACTGATTTTCAATAATGAGATGAAATCATCAAAAGCTAATGAAAACTGTTGGATATATGGAAAGCACACTTGTATTTCAGCATTAAGAAACAAAAATAGGCGGTGTATAGAACTGTTAGTAACAGAAAATTTCTACAGAGAATTTGAGAAAGAAATTAAACAATGTGCAGATAGTAAGGGCATTAAACCTCGACTGGTAGAGAACAAAATGTTCAATGATGTTTTACCCAAAGGTGTAAATCACCAAGGAATTGCTTTAAAAGTTACTCCTATTTTTCATAGCTTAAATATTGAAGAAATAGCTGAAAACAGCTCTACTATAGTCATTTTAGATCAAATTACTGATACACACAATATAGGATCGATTTTAAGAACCTCAGCTTATTTCAACATTGATGCACTGGTTTTACCACATCACCATTCACCGAGCGAAAATGCATCTATCGCAAAAGCAGCAAGTGGAGCACTGGATATTGTTCCTCTAATATACGTTACAAACATAGTAAAAACGATGGAGTCTTTAAAAAAGATAGGCTACTGGTGTTATGGGTTTGATTGCAATGCAAAGGAAAATATAGATGAAATAAAGAATTTTGGGCAAAAAAGAGTAATTATTTTTGGTTCTGAAGAGAAAGGAATGCGGAGATTAGTGAAAGAAAGTTGTGATTATCTTTTAAAAATTCCAATGTCAAACGTAATTGATAGTCTAAATGTTTCAAACGCAGCAGCAATAGGACTATATTCCATTTACATTAAAACAAAAATCACTGCAAATTAGTTGCAATAAAACAAGGATGTCATTCCAGCATGTGATACTGGAATGACAACAGTGAATGACATCTTGCGATGTCATTCACTAGCACTTACATTACCAATCCCAAGAAAGAGGTGAACTTGAATCTTGTGGAATTGCAAAATTCGATTGTTCTTGTGAAATTACATCTTGTACAGCGCCTTTGAAAATTGGATCACTAGAGCTGAGTATAGTGTTTTTAGAGTCATCTTGTGACATTACTGCCTTTACAGCTTTTTGAAATCCTGCGTCTTGAGCATTAGCCTGAGTTTTGATCTCAGTTTTAAATTTTTGGTCTGCTATCAATTTCTCTTTTAATCCATTTTGTAATTCTGGACTTTCTGCTAAATCTTTTTGTAAATCTATACTACTTACAATTTCATCTGCTAGGCCTTTTTTACTCACAGCATCAGTAATTAGTGCGGTGGCTACTTCTGAAGGTATCAGCTTCAATCCTTTTTCAGCTAAGAATGCTTTTGCTGCTTGATTTTCCTGAGCACCGTATGGAGTTTCAGGAGCATCAAGGAATCCTCCTAATTTTTCTACTAAGATTGATTTTAGGCCATCTTTAGCAGGAAGAATAACTTCTGCGAAAGCTTTTTGGTTTGCTGCATCTGTAAGGTTGGAAGCATCGATTTTAACAAAACTAGTATCCGCTATGCCTTTAGTATAAACCTTCTTAGTATCATCAGTACCAACTGTTGCAAGGGCAGGAACTAAAACATCCACAACAGCTTGTTCTGCAACTTTTGCTGGAAGTTCTGAAGTTTTAACAACTTTGTCTGTAAGCTTTTCTAAAATAGCAGTAACTTTAGCATTATCTAAATTTGCACCATCGACTTTAGCAAATGCAGTATCGGCAGCAGTTTTAGTGTATACGTTACCGGTAAAATCAGAAGAAGCAGTTATAGCATCTACAACAGCTTTATCTGCAACTTTTGCTGGAAGTTCTGAAGTTTTAACAACTTTGTCTGTAAGCTTTTCTAAAATAGCAGTAACTTTAGCATCATCTAAATTTGCACCATCGACTTTAGCAAATGCAGTATCGGCAGCAGTTTTAGTATAAACACCATGATCACCAGCTCCTGCTTTAAGCTTTCCTACTAGAGCATTTATAAAGTCACCATCGTCTATGAGCTGTTGTTCTGTTTTACCATTCAAATTATCACTCAACGCCATATCACACTCTCCGTTAATTATAAAAACCATAATGTGCATGAAAATAATATAAATTCCGTAAATACTAGATTTTGCATAAGATTTCCTTGAAGCTTTTTGCTTCAGAATTCTTCTCTTGTGATTCAAGTATGTAGCAGATGATGTCATCCTAGTAGCCCCTTTGGTGTTATTCCAGTGCTTGACACTGGAATCCATTTTTCCATCATAAGAAACGTTGATTACTTTTATACTAGCAAATTTAACTGGATGCCAGTGTCTGGGCATTGGAATAACAAAAAGAGGGCAGGGCCCTCCTTGTATATTATATATAGGCTGAGTTATGATCGTGATAAACGTGATCGCTTGCGCAGTCGAACATTTTCACAAAACCATTCTCTAGATAGAGATTATATTCATGATGTTGATCTAATAACTCAAAGTTATCTTGTGTTTCTAAGCTGAAGTGACTTGAATCTGATAGCAATTCGTAATTTGGATTATCTATTTTACTAATGCTGCTTATTACTTTGCCATTACCATTTGATATAGCCAAACTATAACTATCACCATCCTTCATTATTTTGATAGATACCTTATCCTCAGGTAACACTATAAGCTTTTTTGTATCACTATCGTGAATTACAAATTTGCCATCTTTAAAGTAATACTTGTCTTCCGGCAAAGTACCAACCTTATAATTCGATGTATGCAGTTTGTTCCAAAAATCTAACACAGATTGCTTTTCTGCTCCTTCTGCCCTATCATACAAAGCTTTTACATCATTATAATCTATGGTTACATTTGCCTTATGCTTTCCTTCTACATCTCTATCATAGCTCTTTTCTATTTTCAAGATTGTGTCTTTCAACACTACCTGCTCTTTCTCCTCCACTGAAGCTGACCTTTTTGCCCTTGTTGGAATTTGTGGTTGATCAGACTGTATTTCACTATTGTCGTTTGATACAGTTCTCTCTTCAGCAACAACATTAGTAGTACTATGAACTTCTGTCTTAGTTTCACTTACTTGCCCTTTTGGACTTTCGGTTTGTTTCTCTTTTGTGAATATTCTCTGATAGTCAGTGTAGCCTCTATTAGTGTCACCGATATCGCCATCACCTTGATCAAAAGTTATTTTTTTACTTCCATTTCCCATATCCTCAATTTCAACTTGAGGAGAAACAGATGATAGGAAATCGTTATAACTGTAGTTATAATCAGCAGAAAAGAATATTTTTCCTTTGAAGTTATGGAAATTATTAGATAACATTCCAATTTCTTCATCAGTATCACCATCAAATAGTTTTACTTTAGTGAAATATCTTTGATTGTTGATTCTCACTATTTCACCACTCGAGTTTCTTTGTATCTGATAATCATTTGGATCATGTTTAATGGTAAAAAGTTTACCAGAGGCATATTTTTCTAAGTTTATAAGGCCCACATTTATATGTTTATGAGAATAATCTCTCTTTTCATATTCATGTGCAAATACTGGGTCAATATATTTGTATTCGTCTGGTATGCTACTATATTCTCTTCCTTCAGAATCAGATGGTGCTAATTTATATTGTCCATCTTTTTCCACCAATTTTAGGTGAGTAACATTGCCTGGCAATTGAAACCTTACGTTTTTTCCATGATCATGAATGAACAAGTTACTTTCATTTATAACTTCACCTCTTTCATTTTTTATCTCTTCAGTAATATAGAAACCCATATTTTTGAATGCATGTAGATTTTCGCCTCCTTGCTTTACAACCGCTTCGTATACATCGTCGTCTGTTCTATCAGTCCCTTTATCATCCAATAATGTTCCTTTTTCTACGATTACGCCGCTTTCTCTTTGCTCATCAGAATATTGAGCATGCTTTGAATCCTGATGATTTAGAATTTTGGTCCCTCTAAGAAGCAGAGAATCTAAATCTTTTTGAATGTGTCCAGTGCTAGGATGCAACAATTCATTTTCATGTAAATGTGCTTCATCAAAGTATTCATCACGTTCAACTGTTCTACCGTCTATTAAAGAAGCTTTATAATGACCATTTTCTTTTGTAATAGCCATATAAGCACCACCGTCATATTGAGTATTCAAGTTGTGCAATATGTCCTCAAAAACAAAAGTTTCTTTAGTTTGACCTTCAACTTGCTTAAAAAAGCCCGATTCGCTCGACAACTCTCCAAGCTTTGTATTCCCATCATATATAGATAGTGCACCCATATCTCCGTGACCAAGAGCTTGCATAGAAAAAATCTTGCCTTCTTGTAGATCAATATGATTTGTACCTCTTATCAAGTTTGGATCGATATTAACCATCTCTTCTAACATCTTTTCTACGTCAATGTTCTGAGTTTCTTTTACTTGTTTCAAGCCAGCGTTTATGGTTTTATCAAGCAAATCATCTTTCAGTTGTGTATATTTGTCCTGTGTAGCATTATATAATCTCTTATCTTCATTATGATAATTAGTGCTGGCTGAATTGCATTTTTCTACAAATTTCTCATAAGAGATCTCTCCTCTTTTGTATTGTTCGTATGCATCATGACGCTGTGTTTCTTCCTGTTCACGCAGGCTTTTCAACACATCATTATATTTTATATCCTTCTGCTTATCTAAGTCTTCTTTCCCATCATAGTAAGATTTTCTAAGATCTTCACCATGTTTTGATAATATCCTCAAAGCTTGCATTTTATACTCTTGACTATTTTGATATTCATTACCTTGTTGATCAGAGTAAGTCAGCTTAACCTGCCCATCAGTAGTTTTTACTACCTTTAAAAAATGATATTCCTTTGATATATCGAGGTTATCATTTGTTGCCCTATTAATAGCACGAGCAACATCATAAAATGCAACATGTTCTACAGGAGAAAAACTTCCAACGTTTTCTCCATCTATCTTTTCTATATTTGCTTTATAGTAGGATATGTTTTTAATTTCTCCACCCACTATTTCTTGACCAGTTGCTATAAAATCTCCTTTTGTAACTTGCAAAGCGTTGAGATGTTCCATTGCAGTTTCTGTATCATTCTCAGCAAGCCAACTTTTGAAGTCAGCATCATGTCTTTTTATGTCTTTCAAGAAACTTTTTGATTCATCTGAGTTACCTTGACGTAAAGCATCTAGGTAGTCTCTTAATAAACTAGGATCTTTTTCCTGTAAGTACATTATCAACGCATGACCAGTTTTATACACTAAACTGTTTTCTTCACCATTGGCTGAGTATTGTAAATTTAAAATTCCACCTAGATCCAAATTTGCGGCTTCAGTTTTATCAATGCTTGACCCTTGAGCATTGAACTTGTGATCTGAATGATGTTCAAAGTAATCTGCAATTCCCTCCATTAATACTGTAGGTAGAGATTTTCCTCCTGTAGCCAAGTAAGTTAAACCATGTGCAAATTCATGCTGAAGGTTATGAACGCCACCTTGCTGATAGACATACATCTCAGCAAAAACATCAGCTTCTCCTTTGTAGTAACATTTACCACCCTCATCTCCAAGGTAAGAACCAAAACGTTCGCTTCCGCCAAGATGAGTGTAATCAGCCTTATCATCAAACACATAAATTTTGAACGTTTGTTCTGAGCTACCAGGCTCCAACTTAAATGCATCTTTAAAATTAGTAGCTGTTTCTCTTATTTCACTTTCAATTTTAGCAACTTTACTTGCTCTTAAATCGTGAGAATAAACCTCTACTTTAATATTTAAATCTTTAACTTCTATAACATGCTTATCGTTAAAATATTCTTCTTTAGTTATATTTTTATTTACTTGTTGATTAATTGTCATAATTCTAACCTCTAATTTATTAGTCTTTACAATATCAAGCATAAAGTGACTCATCTGAAAAAAACGTAAATTCTCATATTGGTATAATTTATATCTTAATAAAAAAGTATAGATAGTTAACTTAATATATAACATTTAGAATGTGGCTAAAATTCTATAGCTGACCTCAAGCAGCTGCTAAGAGCATGTTTTCAAACTATATAGGAAGCAGTGAATAATGTCATTTCAGTAAAAACTGTATGAACATTTTAGTTAATTTACATAGCGAAAGGTGTTACCCCAGTATCATAACACCGGGGTAACGATAAAGGAGAGAGTAGCTATATGCTCTGTCCTGGGATATTTGGTTGTTCAGTGTCAACATTTTCCAATTTTGTAGAAATAGTTCTTGACAATGCAGCACCAACTCCACCCCCAATTGCAGCTGCAGTTACAGTTATAAGGCCAGATTTGAATGATTCTTTATTAACGATGACGTTAAGAATAGATGTATATAATCCTGCAATAACTCCTGATAATACAATATCTTTTGTACTAATTGGCTTTAATATTTTTTTTAAATTATCTGCAGTTAACTTTGCCTTCTGTCTTTCTTCAGGATTATCTGACTTTGACTTCAGTATATTTTCTAAATTATTTACGACTGGCATAGATAGCAGTCCTCCAAGTGTTGCTGCAACAACTTCACCTACTTTTGATTTTCCAAGACTAGTGCTTAAGGTTATTGTCGTAGATATTGAAAATATTACTAAAGACATAGGAATTATTGGATTTTTATTTTCTTGATGTCTTTTCTCTGACTCTTGTTGTTCCCATGATGAGTGTCCATCATAAGTTTGTTGACTAGGATCCTTTTCATTATCGTACCGGCTTTTTTTTGCTGGATCAGATAATACTTCGAATGCTACTGATATCTTTTTGAACTTTTCCTCGCGCTCTTTAAAATTTTTTTTCAGTTGAATTAGTTGATCTCTTTCTGCTTCTGAAAGGTGTGTCTTTGCTTTTAACATATTGAGATCTCCTATTTCAGGAAATTTATCTGGATGAAACTTAAATGCTAATTTTCGATATGCTTTTTTTATCTCGTCTTGAGTAGCATTTCTTTCTACTTCTAATACTTTATAATGATCAATCATTTATTCCTCTACTATTTTGAAACATTTTTCATTACATCACCAATACTATATCTTTATGAAAGCACGGTAATACAATATAAATGTGTAGCAAATATTATAATAACTGTCAAGATTTTAATAAATTAAGTAAAGATTTATAAAAAATACTAAACCCTGTAGCGTTACAAGAAATTTGTTTATTTACCTTCTTAAAATTGCAAGAAATACCCACCTTTATAAGAGCAAGCCGCATAAATACATGGTTGTAAAAATAGAAGCTTCAAATTGCTGCAACAAAGTCAGGTAAATTAGTTCGTATATAAATGTGGCAAAAGTAGTCTAATATAGCTATTTTCACGATATACTAAATTTTCCTACCATTTTCAAATAAATTACATCAACTTGGACATAAATGAAAGTGTATATTTATATAAACAGCTTCTTATTTACAAAATCAGGAATAACTTAGACGGATTTAAGATAGCACTATTACAGTTTACATTAGATCTTAATGACTCTTTTTTTACGTTCTTACTATCAGGAGGTAACTTACATGTCGTTGATCACCTTATATCACGCCATTTTTGATACTTTCAACACTTATGGAAATTTGTCAAAGAATTTCATTCAGCAAGGAGTCTAAAAGCAAATTGACTTCCATTCCACTGAAGCACTATACTAAAGCTACGATGGGTAATTAGCTCAGTTGGTAGAGCACTTGCTTGACGTGCAAGGGGTCGCTGGTTCGAGCCCAGTGTTACCCACGTTTTTTTGCTCATAAAAAGATTTTATATGACAGCAGTGCACAATGGCAAACACTCAATAGCAGAGTCCAAGCGCTTAATTTATTCCATAATAATAGTTGCAATAACAATGCTTATGGAGATAGTAGGTGGAGTAATTTCACACTCGCTTGCTCTGTTATCAGATGCAGGGCATATGCTCACTGATCTTTTTGCCTTGATTTTAAGCTGGGTAGCGCACAAATTTTCAGCTAAGAAATCTGATTTACAGAGGTCATATGGGTATCACAGATTGCAGATAATTGCAGCATTTGTTAATGGTTTAACTCTATTTTTCATTGCAGCGGTCATTATAATTGAATCAATAAAGAGATTCATTTGTCCAGTCAATGTGGAATGGAAAGTAATGCTAATAATTGCCACACTTGGCCTGATCTCTAACATTATAGTCTTTTTTATATTACATAGTAAATGCGAAAGTAATATAAACATAAAAAGTGCTGTATTGCATGTTATCGGAGATATTTTAGGTTCTGTAGCTGCTATACTTGCATCCATAATTATCATGTTTACCGGATGGCAAATAGTGGACCCTATTTTGTCAGTATTTGTCAGTGTAATAATCTTAAACAGTGGATATAAAATTCTCAAGAATTCTTGCCATATACTCCTTGAAGGTACACCTGAGAGTGTATCTGCTGAGGAGATAAAAAGTGAGATTGTATCTAAGTTACCTGAAGTGATAGATGTGCATCATATACATGCATGGTCACTATCTGATAATTATTTTATACTTACTATGCATGCCAAGATAAAGCAAAATGGGCAACATACTAATATTCTGTATGAGATAAAAAAAATACTATTAAATAGATTTGAAATTGCACACTCTACAGTTGAAATTGAATACGATGAGTGCGTAGACAGTAAAATACTTAAGCATTGACATCTATAGGCTATTTGTTATTACTACAATATCATAATATTATAGAGAGTAGGCTATGATAGGTATTTCCCAAATACAATTTCCTGGAAAGGATTCTTACAGATTAAAGACAGCAAGTTACTTCGCAGCTTTTGTTTCTTTAAGCATTTTAGTTAATCCTGCCAATGTCTTTTTATCTTTTGCCACATTGTTTTTTAGATCTGAAATAAAAACTTTTTACGTTTATAAAGACATAAAAGCTGCAAAGCAGGAAAAAATAAGTAAAAAGGAATATTGGGAAATATTTTTTGAGAAAAATAAAATTAAGATAGCATCTTTCCTTTTATTTTTTGCTTCTGTAACATATCTAACCTTTACAACTACTTTTCTGCTCGTTTCGTTACTTGCAACAATACCACTTGCAATGGTTTTAATTCTATTACAAAGTGAATTAAGGCCAAAGGATTTTAATCCATTTACGTTACTCAAAGCTGCTATAAGTTTCTTTTTAGAAGGCATAAAAGAAAATACTCGCAGTATGACAAATAAGTTTGATGGTACTTATGAGCATTTACTGCCCCATCAATTAAATAATGATATCATTAAAAATATTGACAAATTAAAAGATAAATATACTGAACAAGTATCTGAAGACACTATTAATAATGAGGGATTTAAAGAATTTATTGAATATATAAATCACTTACATATGCTTGATGGCCAACCATTTAGTAATGAGAATAAGGGAAAATTAGTAATGTTTTTGCAAGATTTTTGCAAAGGTAATGAGAAACATAGCTCTGGCTTCACTGGTGGACAAATTCTTCTGTTAGTTCTGAGAGCTTGCAATGATGGAGATAGAGAAGATGTAAAAAATAAAAAAGACGCGTTGATTGCAAATTTACTAGATAGCCAAACTTTCTCTAGAAAAGAACGAATTCCTAACACATGTTTTACTGGTGTTATCTACAGAATGTTAAGTACATTAGAGGGTATTCATTCCGATCCAGAGATTAAATTTACACCACCTAGACAAATGCTCCTTACAGAAGCAGAAAATGAAGCACGTAAGTTTATGTTAGACAGGCTAAAAAATAAGAAAAACAGTAAAGAAATTCTTAGGGCTTGGCATAACGCCCAAAATAATTATGAAGATGATAAAAATCAAAAAATAGTTGATGATTTTATTGCAGAAGTAAGTATTTCCTTAATGAGAAATTTACTGAGTTTTACTTCTCAATATAGTGAACAAATTGTGCTGACGTTAATGAAAAATATTAACTCTGTAAAGTTAAATAAATTAGAGCACTTTGCGCTGTCTCAGCACATAACAAATAAACTACAGGGGGATGGTTTAGACGATCAACTCGAAAACATCAAAGGAAAAGTCTTTTTGGAGCTTTTAAACCAAAATTTACTTAGAACAGATTTTTTTCTCAAGGACTCATCTTTAACTGAAGCTAAGAGAATAGCTAGCAAAATAATAAAAGAAGAAGTAAAAGAATTAAAATTGAAAGCCAAGAAGACTATTAAGGGTCAAGTGGCCAGAATGTTAGATAGTTTAAGAACGTTACCACTAGAGAAAAGGTGTTATAGGGTATACACGGAACTGAGTAAAAATAGCAGAGACGATAAAAAAGAAGAAATAAAGAAAATTCTGCAAGAAAAGCTAGCAATAACAGAAGCAGCGATAAATAACATGTTAAAAAAAGAAGCTTCACACAGGCTAGAGATAGAGATTGAAGATATTTATAATCAAAATAAGCGCAATGTAACCACACTTTATGAAAAAATACAAGAAGTGAAGCAAAGATTCATTGAAGATGAATTTTTAATACCTCAAGAAGTAGAGAGTATAACAAGAGTAAAAATTACAATCTTAAATAAAGAAGATAAAATAATACCATCAAGCAGTTTATCTCGTAGTTTAAGTGTCAGTGATTTAACATCTCATTGCTTATAGAAACTTATGCTCTCTGCCTTGCAGAAGATTTGCAATATTTTTGTAATGCTTCAAGAAAATTAATATCGCTACAGTGAGTAGTATAAGGAATAACTCCTTTTGAAAAAAGAAAGATGCTATAACAGCTGCTGCAGTAGCAGCCAAGGAAGCAAGAGAGGAGTACCGAAAGATAAAAAATACTATTAGCCAGACAAATACAAATGCTAATGCTATAGAAATGTTAAGTGCTATCAAAACTCCCAAAGTTGTTGCAACTCCCTTTCCTCCATTGAACCTTAGCCAAATAGGAAACATATGCCCTAGAACTGCTAAAATTGCAGATACATATATATAAAAATCGTTATTATCACAAAATTGTTGTGCTGTATAAACTGCGATAAACCCTTTAGAGGTATCCAGAAATAACGCAATAGCAGCAAGAAATTTATTTCCTGTCCTTGCAACATTTGTAGCGCCAATGTTTCCTGAACCTACTTCTCTTAAATTTATACCATTTATTTTTGCAATAATTAAGCTAAACGGTATTGAACCTAATATGTAAGATAATACAAAGACTACAAATATCTCTATCATAGCAGAAATCTAGCTAATTTTGTTATTCCTTAGCCTTTTTAGATAACATTGGACTTCATTGTTAATCTGATTGCTAAACAGTATAAGTGCTGTCATATTAATGAGTGCTAAACAAGAGAATAAAGCCCCACCAATATTAGCAATAGCCATTATATCTTTAGACAAACCTGACAAAAATGCAACTACCACCACCGCTATACGATATATTACTACACTTTTTACACCAAACAAATACAGCCATCCCATTTCACAACAATATACAAATGAAATTACTGAGGAAAACGCAAACAAAGGCGCAGCGATGGTTAAAAGTATAGGAAACCAAGAAGAAACTGTTTCAAATGCTTTTTGGGTGATCAATATTCCCTCGCCAATGCCGGTCTGGTATGCACCTGTTATTACTATTGTTATTCCTGTCAAGCAACAAATTAACATTGTATCAAAGCATGGTTCTATCATCGCAACTAGACCAGTCCTAACCGGCTCCTTATCTTTAGCTACAGCGTGAGTAATTGCAGCAGAACCAACACCTGCTTCACTGGCAAAAATTGCCCTTTGAATTCCAGCGACAAATGCTCCTACTACTCCACCACCAACAGCATTGAAGTCTATCATACTGGAAAACAATATTTTTAATGTATTGCTAAAATTGTGAATATTGAATGCAATGATTGTGACACAGCTCAAAATATATATGAGTGACATAATAGGAACTAGTGCAGAAGATACTCTAGCTATTCTCCTTATTCCACCGATAATTACCAGAGCAAGTAACGTAGAAATTATGGAAGAGAGAAACCAAGGATGACTATCTATCCAGCTTGAATAGCCAGATAATATTGAAACCATTTGATTAGTCTGAAATGCTACACTTCCACCAAGACCTGACAATACAAAAAACACTGCATATATTGCAGCTATCACAATACCAAGCTTCTTAAATCCAAATTCCTCTAGTCCATTTCTTATATATTGAAAGGGACCACTGAATAACTGCTCCTGGCCTTCTGTTCTGTGTCTGAATGCTAAAGTTACTTCAGCAAACTTTGCAGACATACCAAAAAAGCCTGTGATCATCATCCAAGGTACCGCTCCTGGCCCTCCCATTGAAATTGCAATTGCAACACCAGCAACAGTTCCAAGACCTACTGTGCTTGATAGCGCGGTTACAAATGCCTGAAAATGCGTAATGTGACCATCATGATGATCTGTGTCATATTTTCCACATAAAATAGCGAACGCATGCTTAAACATCCTTATGTTGAGAAATCTAAAACGTAGTGTTAGAAATATATAACCAAAGGCCAATAAAAGAATTATAAATGGTACGTGAAAGATCTTGAAAAACAACACTTCATTCATGAAGTTGCTTACTCCATTTAATGCAGTGTCATAACTTTTATGAAAAACTGAAGCAGCGTATACATCATTAAATGGTAGGCAAAATAACACTATATAAAGCATTCTATAAATCATGTTTAATACCTTTTGTAATAAGAATCTATTGTATTTAAGACTTCCCTTCTCAGTAGATATATCGCAACAGCATTTGGAATCATAAGGCACATAAACAGGCTATCACCTAAATAAGATATAAATTCTATATTTTTTGATATACAGCTGATATACACTGAACCCACTATAAAAAACTGAAACAATATCAGTACTTTTTTGTTACCAAATAAGTACACTAGGGCAACTTCACAGTAGTAATAGTAAGCTATTATTGTGGAAAATGCAAAGGAAAACATTATCAGCGGAAGAGCTAGCTTGCTAAATAAAGGTAAGGCTGTTGAAAATGCTGAGCTAACTAACGTAATATCACCTACGGTATTAGTGATATGCATATCGGTGATAATTATCACAATACCAGTCAAAAATGAGACTAATATTGTGTCTACAAATGGTGCAATCATTGCAACACTTCCAACTTTAACTGGGTCTTTCTCTTTTACAATCGAATGTGCTATAGCTGCTGTTCCAGTACCTGCTTCATTAGCAAACACTGACCTTCTTACCCCTGCTATTAATCCACTCAATACTCCACCTCCTATAGCTGATTTGTTAAAGATATCTTGAAATATTATAGATAGAGCATTCAGTAGATTATTTCCGTTTACACAGATTAAATATATACACATGCCTATATATAACATTATCATGATCGGCCCTAAACCTGTTGCAACTAAAGCAATTCGCTTTATTCCTCCCAGTATTACAATTAATACAAATAGCGAGATAATAACAGATGTGTTGTATTCAAATAAGTTACTTGACAACGCTGCAATTTGATTTGCCTGAAATGGTATGCCGCCTAGAATCATTGCAACAAGCAGCATAACTGCGTAGATAAATGCAAGGAATTTGCCAGTCTTCATAAATCCAATCTTTGCAAGTCCATGTTCCATATAATAAAAAGCCCCACCAGTTGTGTTTTCAGAGCGATGAGTAAATGCAAGCACTACTTCAGCAAATTTTATTGACATGCCAAGTACCCCGGTAATTATCATCCAAAAAACTGCACTTGGCCCCCCTATTGTAATAGCTATTGCAACTCCTGATATTGTTCCAAGACCAACTGTTCCTGAAATTACCGTTGCAAATGCCTGAATGTGGGTGATTATGCCGTTATTATTATGGCTCTCTAGGTTGAATAGTGTTTGTATCCCATGTTTGAACAACCTAAAGTTAATGAATTTGAATCGAATCGTACAAAAAACCCCAGTTGCAATTACCCAAATAATTATAAATGGTATGTTGAATATCTTTATATATAAAAAAGAGTTTAATAGATCAGTTACTTTTATAATCATGCTGCTCACTATTTTTTATATAGCTGACTAGTTTTATATGCGTAATGTATATAAAGTCCGGTACTTATTGGAATAGTCAAGATATAAACTGCACCTAAAATTGGTAGTGTTATCCAGGGCTTACTTATAAAAAATATGATCAATATTCCAAAAAATGACACAAATATATAAGATAAACTTTTAGGGACATAAATGTATTTTGCAGAGAAAGTTGGAATATGACTTATCGAAAAAAATGAAATGGCCAAAAAGTAACAAGCTGTATTCTTTACGTTAAAAAATTGCTCTATAAGAAGTAAATATTCACTTTCATGAGATTGAAAGGTAATAATTATTGGAAACAGAACAAGTAAAGCGCATACAGGAGCTGGAACACCAGAAAAGAAAAATTTTTTCCAGTATACTTGCTCTAAATGTAGCGAAACATTGAATCTTGCAAGTCTTATTGATATGCAGATTACATATATCATTACTAAAATCCATCCTACAACTTTAATTTCCTTTAATTTCCAAAAATATAAAAGAAAAGCAGGTGCTGAACCAAAATTTAGAAAATCTGCAAAAGAATCAAGCTGTGCTCCAAAATCGCTAGTTGATTTTAGAATTCTTGCTATTCTGCCATCCATTCCATCTATTATTGCTGCAATGATAATAAAAATTGCTGAAAATTCCCATTGTTCATTAAATGTGAATTTAAGTGAAGTAAGGCCAGCACATAAACCCAGTAAAGTTATAAAATTTGGAAATAACTTGGTAATAGGTAAGGATTTACCGTTACTTTCATCGTTATTCATACAATGTCAAAGGTAAGCTTCTCTTGTTTATTTAAATCTGCTATAACTGTCTCACCACCAATAACAGTTTGTCCTTCTGAAACTCTTACTTCTATACCAATAGGAATATAAATATTTACTCTGCTACCAAATCTTATAATTCCAAATCTTTCACCTGCTTTTACGCTCTGAGATGTCCTCAAATTACAAACAATGCGGCGTGCAATAAATCCAGCTATTTGTTCCACAATGATTTCTTTTCCCTTTTCATATTCAATCACAATAATCTGCTTTTCATTTTCATTACTGGACCTATTACTCATTGCAGAAACAAACTTGCCTTTCTTGTAGCTCATTTCCTTTATCGTACCAGATATTGGTATACGATTAACGTGGACATTCAAAACACTTAGAAATATGCTAACAAGCGTAAACTTCTTTTCTTCTTCATTCTCTTCTGATAAAGGGTAACTAACTTCTTCTATCTTTGAAATCACACCATCAGCGGGGCTTAATATAAAATCCTTATTGCTTGGTACAGCTCTTGCTGGATCACGAAAAAAATAAGTACATAATAACGTTGGAAATAAGCAGGTAATTCCAGTTCCCCAAGATATAGAGAATGCTATACACGTTACAATAAAGGAGACAATTATAAATAAATAACCTTCCTTGTTTATATTAGGCAGACCAAAACACATAACTTATTTTCGATAACTCATGATTAACAATCTATCATTTATAATTTCTCATGAAAAGCTTTTTTTCACTTCTTCACTTTTGGAATGCTTATATAAGCATTGATGGATATTAAATCTTTAATAAAAATTAAAGATTTTTACTGTTGTTAATATTATTTTAATAAAAAATTAATAATAATTCTTAATAATATATGAATTATTATGTTCGCAATTTCGTATGACAGGGGAAATAGAAAAAGATGAATCTCCTTCCTTATACTCTGCAATTCGGATGGGTGATATTGAAGCTACAGAGCTGCTAATAAAGTTTGGTGCAAATGTCAATGATAATTATGAACGTAATCGTACACCACTACATATTGCTATCGGGTATAAGCAGTTTGAAATAGCGAAATTGCTGATAAATAACGGAGCAAACGTTAACGCAAAAACTGGAAATCATGGCAAAGATGACTTAACACCAATGCACCTTGCAATTTTTGCAAACACGCCAGAGTTTATAGAATTGCTAGCTAGCAATGGTGCGTTAATTAATGAAAGGGAAAGCACTGAAGGACATACACCTTTTCACCTTGCTGCTTTATATGGGAATAAAAGTGTAATACAAGCCTTAGTTGATAAGGGACAGGATATTGAAGATATTGATAATAATGGGTGGACAGCTTTATTTTTAGCTATTAGACAATGCACTGAAGCAAAGGATGATAGCAGAGTAGAAGTTATCGAGTATTTGATAAATAAACTCAAAGCAGACATAACGAAAAAAGATAATAATAACAACACAATACTTTTTCCTGCTGCTAATAATTGTCCTGGAAAAGTAGTGGAACTCATCATTAAACAATATATAGAAAGCTTTGGTAGAGATCGGTTGAAGAATTTTATCAACCACAAAAATAAAGCTGGAATGGATGCCTTGGATATTGCACTCAATAGTGGAAATGAAGAGGCCATTGAAGTACTTAGATCATATGGAGCAGACATTGAGAAGATAGAGGGTGAAAGTCGTCTATTTCGTACAGTAAAAGAAGGTAATATAGAAAAAACGAGGCTTCTTTTAGAGCAAGGAGCAAACGTTAATATAAAAAATGGAAAGGTGCTTACTCCTTTAGATATTGCGATGCGGGAAAACGATCAAGACATGGCTCGATTCCTAAGAGAGAATAAAGCAAAAACAAGTTTAGAGATAAAAGTTCAGTTAGCGGCATTAGTTACGCTAACTATTATAACTCTTGGTTTAGCACTAGTAGTGTATTTTGTTTTGAAAGGTATTCAAGAAATTGCTGCACAAAAAACAGGCAGTACTCTCAATAATGTAGAAAGTACAAAGATAGAACCTCCTATCAAGCAAAAATAAAGCTTTTTACAGGTAGTTGATAAGTTTCTTGCTTTATTTACATTCTTTCTATAGTATGATATATTAATGTTAGAATAGGGTATGTTTGCAGGTCAAAATAATAATCAACAGCAAAATAGAAATAGAGCACAGGCTTTAATAGAAAGAGTGCAAAATGCTTACAACAACACTAATAAAATTAAAAGATTCATTAATATAGTTTTATTAGTAAGTATGATTCCTTCATTTTTTCTTCTTGTACAGCTCTCTTTGTATTTATCATTAGTAAATTATTTTTTCAAACCAAGGGAAAATGAAAAAAGATTATCAGCGTGGCCAAAAAATGTTATTAGAATAACATTAAGCATTTTTTTAATTATAAACATTATTAATTCCTGTGTGCTTTTGGTACTGCCTATATTGTGCTTATGGTTGCTAAACAAATCACTCATTGAAGAAATACAGCAGTTTAACGATTTAATACAACAAATTCCAGAGGAAGAAAGGCCTATTTTCTTTCAAGATTTAGCAGCCATTCCTTTTATGGCACAAACTACTCATGACCCAAGTGCAGTTGCTAGTATAAACTTGAGTGTTGATAGACTCATAGAAAAGTATAAAGAGAATTTAAGCAAAGATGAATTCTATGTACAGCTAAATAGAGGCAACACAACCGACATTGAAGAGTACATCAAACAGTCAAATGAATTTACAGAAGGCGATAAATCTAATGCACTTGAATGCTTAAGATTTATCAATAGAACAGGAGATAATTTTAAAGACAATCATAGTAAGTTAACACTAAAGCAAGCAGCTATTTTATGTTGGAAAGCCTGCAATGATAGAAATACAGGGACAGAGAATCAAAGAACTCCTTTGAATGATGAAGACATAAAAAACAGAAAAGATATGTTTTTAAAAGGTCTTGTAGACGCTGCAACAACTTACGGTAATCAAGGTCAAAGTTGTGCGGGTGGAACATACAATAAATTATTTGAGTCTTTATCTGGCTTACATCCATCAGTGGTTATTACACTCGATGGAGAAGAGGCTAGAGCAATGATAAAAGAAACGATCACACAAAAATTCCCTGAAATGGCCAGAGCCAATTTCACCAATTTCTCTGGAACAGAACAAGAAAGGATCCGTAGCGAGTTACCAGAGTTATCATCTGAAACAGTAAGGTATATTATGACTACGCATTCAGCTCTTGAGAGAAGGTGTCAAGAGTTCAGCAATAGATTAAACAATGATAAAAAGAATGAAATATTAGAAGAGTGTATGAGCAACTTATCCTTTGTTGAGCTAGAAAGTCCAATTGAAAGAAGAAGGTAAATTGTATTTGATTCTAGCCATTTATCTTGAAATATGAAGCAGAGTTTTGGATTATTTGAACTTAAGTTTATGTATTGAAATAACATGTGAAACCACTTCGTGTAGGTGATATGTTATGTTTTATCTACATGTCAAGGATCCTTCTTTCAACTTAAAGATGTTGCTAATCAGCACATACAAATGTAATATTAATTAATATTTATAAATAAAGCAATTCCATGGAAAGTAACTACAACGCTGACGCAATAAAAATCCTAAGAGGTCTTGATGCTGTAAGAAAGCGTCCGGGTATGTATATTGGTGACACTGATGATGGATCAGGCTTGCACCATATGGTGTATGAGGTTGTTGACAATGCGATAGATGAATCTTTGGCTGGTTATTGTAGTAAGATTGAAGTTAGCATAAATGAAGATGGTTCAGTTTCTGTAACCGACAACGGTCGTGGCATTCCAACAGACATTCATCCAGAGGAAGGAATATCAGCAGCAGAAGTAATAATGACCCAACTACATGCAGGAGGTAAATTTGACAGCAATACCTATAAGGTTTCCGGAGGATTACATGGTGTTGGAATTTCAGTTGTTAATGCGTTATCGAGTTGGCTGGAATTAACCATCTGGCGCAATAAAAAAGAACATTTTATGCGCTTTGAAGATGGTGAGTCTGTTGAATCTTTAAAGGTAGTCAATGAAAACACAAGTAAAAGAGGAACTAGAGTAACGTTTATGCCATCAACGGGGACTTTTAGTAGTATTGATTTTAGTTACTCCACTCTTGAGAGTCGCATCAGAGAATTGGCATTTTTAAACTCAAATATTGAGATCATTTTGCATGATCTACGTAATGAGCCGCATGTAAAGTCTCATTTTAACGATAATAAAGAGTCTAAAGATAATTTTGGTACAGCAAATTTTGTACGGTACTTAGACAAGAATAAGACAAACGTTACTAAAATCGCCAGCATTAGAGATGATGTAAAAAGTCTAGGCATCAGTTTGGAAATATCGATGGAGTGGAATGATTCTTACTATGAAAATATGCTATGCTTCACAAATAATATAAGACAACGGGATGGTGGTACGCATTTGGCAGGGTTTAGATCTGCACTAACCAGGTGTATCAATAGTTATGCAACCAACGAAGGGTTTTTGAAGAAGGCAAAGGTAAATTTGACTGGAGAGGATGTTAGAGAAGGCTTAACCTGTGTTTTATCTCTTAAGATGCCTGATCCTAAGTTTTCTTCACAAACAAAAGATAAACTAGTTAGTTCTGAAGCGCGGACAATTGTAGAGAGCATAGTTTTTGACAAATTGAGTGCAATGCTTGAAACTGACCCCAAGTTAGCAACAAGTATAGTAGAAAGGGCGATTAGATCAGCAAAAGGAAGAGAAGCCGCAAGAAAAGCACGGGAGTTAGTTAAAAATAAAAATAATATTGATATCGCAACTCTACCTGGAAAGCTTGCTGATTGTCAGGAAAAAATTCCTGAGTTATCGGAATTGTTTATAGTAGAAGGTAACTCCGCAGGTGGTACTGCAAAGCAGGGACGTAATCGTAAAACACAGGCGGTACTTGCTCTAAGAGGGAAAATTCTAAACGTAGAACGTGCAGGTCTGGATCGTATTTTTTCATCTGCAGAAATTGGCTCTCTGATCACAGCAATTGGGGCTGGAATAGGGAGTGAGCACTTCGATGTTGAAAAAATTAGGTATCATAAAATTATCATTATGACAGACGCAGACGTTGATGGTTCACATATAAGGACTTTGATTCTAACTTTCTTTTTTAGACATATGCGCGAAGTAATTGAAAAAGGATATTTATACATAGCGCAGCCACCGCTCTATAAAGTTACAAAAAATGCTAAATATACTTATATCAAAGATGATGAAACTTTTGAAGAGTATATAGTAAATTCAGCGATTAAAAGATTAACATTAAATGGTGTAGGCAAAGATTTGCGTTTCGTTTTGAATAAGTGCCTCAGTATTTCAAACATTAGCAAAAATTATGATAGGGAAATACCAAAAGATCTCTTAGAATCATTGCTAATTTTAAGCAAAAAGAATGCTCTATTGTCTGCTGATGAGATATTAAAATATTTAAAATTGATGTATAGTGAATATAATTGGGAAGTAGAAGTAAAAGATGAGGAAATTCACATTGCTAAATTGTTTCAAGGGTTAGCAGACAAATATGTATTCTCGCTTAGTATGCTTGAAAGTAAAGAAATACGGAATATATTGAGTTCTCTTGATAACATAATTGACTTATTTAATGGTGATTCATTTTTACAGTCGCAAGAAACTGAAATAAAAATAAAGTCTCCAAGTGCACTCGCAAAAATAGTGATGGATTATGGTAAAAAAGGTTTAACTCTGCAGAGATTTAAAGGTCTTGGTGAAATGAATGCTGATCAGCTTTGGGAAACTACACTCAATCCAGAAACTAGAACTCTGCTAAAAGTTGAAATAAAAGATTGTGAAGAAGCAGATAGCATATTCTCGGTGCTAATGGGTGATATAGTTGAACCACGTCGTGACTTTATAAATAACAATGCACTTAACGTGCATGATGTTGATATTTGATTTTAGAAACGCTAAACCCTTATGGCTTAGCATTGTGTGCCAAACCGGCTATTTAAAACGTACTACTAACCAATCCATTTCAGAAATCTGAATTGATCTCGGTTGTATTCCCGTTTTCGATCATAAATATATAGATTTTCTGTCCTATTATTGTTATAATTAACCCCTCGCTAAAATTGAATATTAATGAATGAATTGAGAAGGCTCACTATTACAGAGATGCATGATGGACTTAGGCGGAGAGATTTTTCTGCTGTTGAGCTTGTAGAGACGCATGTTAATGCAGTTGAAAATGAGCAACTGAATGCATTTGTAACAAAAACCCCAGAAATCGCGATAAAAGCTGCTAAAATAGCAGATGAATACTTTTTGAAACAAAAAGATAATATTTCATCACTTATGGGCATACCAGTTGGTGTTAAAGATTTATTTTGTACAAAAGGAATAAAAACAACGGCATGCTCAAAAATGCTGGAAAATTTCATCCCGACTTATGAATCTACGGTATCTAACTTGCTTTTAAAAAATGGAGCAGCCATGCTTGGTAAACTTAACATGGATGAGTTTGCTATGGGTTCTGCGAACACAAATAGCTATTTTGGTCCTGTTAAAAATGTATGGATTAGAAAAAGTGACGGAGAAAAAGTTGTTCCTGGTGGATCATCTGGTGGATCTGCAGCATCAGTTGCTGGGTTTTTATGCGCTGGAGCATTAGGAAGCGATACTGGTGGGTCTGTACGTCAACCAGCAGCTTATTGCGGAGTAGTGGGAATAAAGCCAACTTATGGAAGGTGTTCGCGTTTTGGTATGATTGCATTTGCGAGCTCTCTTGATCAAGCAGGAGTAATTACTCGTTCCGTTTCTGATTCAGCGTTAATACTGGAAACAATTTGTGGCTATGATGAAAAAGATTCAACATCGAGCAAAAGGCCAGTGCCTAAATTCTCTAATCTTATAAATGGTGATATCAAGGGTAAGCGCATTGGTATACCAAAAGAATATAGAATGGATGAAATTTCAGAAGAAATCGTTCATCATTGGGAAAAAGTTTCTTCCAATTTAAAAGAAAATGGTGCTGAAGTTGTTGACATTACTCTGCCTCATACTAAATATGCGATACCGGTTTACTATCTAATTTGTTCTGCTGAAACTTCATCTAACCTTGCTCGCTATGATGGTGTACGTTACGGATTCAGGGTTGATGCTGATACCCTTGAAGAAATGTATTCGCTAACAAGAGCAGAAGGTTTTGGTAAAGAAGTGAAAAGGAGAATTTTAATTGGTGCTTATGCGCTTTCTTCAGGTCATTACAATGAGTATTATGAAAAAGCACAGTGCATTAGGGCATTAATTAGAAATGATTTTATAAAAGCGTTTGAAAAAATAGATTACATACTTGTGCCATCTGCTCCAACAGAAGCTTTTGGCTTAAATGAAAAGCCAGACCCGCTAATTATGTGCATCAATGATGTGTTTACCGTGCCGGCAAGCTTAGCGGGGTTACCTGCTATTTCTGTTCCTGTTGGACTTTCCAATGAAGGCTTACCACTTGCTTTGCAAGTAATTGGAAATTATTACGATGAAGCTGGAATATTAAATATGGCAAGTGTGATAGAGCAAAATTGTGGCAGAATAGTTAATTCCCTTACGTAATATGTTTTCTTATAGTAACTATAGCATTATGATTATTTTGGCTATAGGAAACAAGAGCTTGATTTTTATAGCTAAATAAAAGACCATCAAAGGCACACATAAATATCTACAATGAAAGAAAAAACTTTCACAATCATTGATGGTTATGGTTTTCTTTTCAGAGCTTATTACGTTTTGCATCATTTGACTACCACAGCTGGTATTCCAGTAGGTGCTGTGTACGGTTTTCTTAATATGGTTCTGAAGTATATTTCCCATTCGGACTACTTAACTATAGCACTTGATTCTGGCAAAAAAAATTTCAGGCACAGTTTATATTCTGAGTATAAAGCAAACAGAGTAACGCTTCCTGAGGATCTAATTCCACAATTTACAATACTGAGAGAAGCGGTAGAAGCTTTTAACTTCAGCTATGAAGAGATTGAAGGCTATGAAGCAGATGACATAATTGCAACACTAGCTGCAAAATATGCCAACCACGAAGACTTTAAAGTAGTAGTAGTCTCATCAGATAAAGACTTATTTCAACTTTTGAATTACAACATTCTAATATTTGATCCTATCAAAAATATATACGTAGATGAAAAACAAGTGATAGAAAAATTTGGTGTAAATTCAAATAAGCTTCTTGATTTATTTTCTCTAACTGGAGATGCATCTGATAACATTCCAGGCGTTCCAGGAATAGGCCCAAAAACTGCAGCTAAATTGCTGGATAAATTTGATTCGTTGGATAACATTATAGAAAACATCAATAACATTGAGCAAACAAGAGTTCGTAATATTCTTACTGAGCATAAGGAAAAAGCACTAATTTCAAGAGAACTTTTGTCACTATGCAAAAAAGTAGATCTTCAACATGATATTGTAAAATATGAAGTCCATCCTCCAAATATGGAAAAATTGTTATCCTTTTTGAAGAAATATGAATTTAATTCATTGATAGGAAAAGTAGAAAAGCTCTTTTCTTATAGTGGATCTAGCACAAAAGAGAAAATAGAATATAGTAGTGAAGAATTAGAAAAATTTTTGGAGCATTGCAGATATGAAGGTAAAATTGCAATTCATTGCCACTTTGAA
Organism: Wolbachia endosymbiont of Protocalliphora sialia; assembly: GCF_053891855.1. Classification (NCBI taxonomy): domain Bacteria; kingdom Pseudomonadati; phylum Pseudomonadota; class Alphaproteobacteria; order Rickettsiales; family Anaplasmataceae; genus Wolbachia; species Wolbachia endosymbiont of Protocalliphora sialia. The sequence continues at coordinate 125,221 of NZ_JAIUJX010000001.1, read as the reverse complement.
AACAATAGATTGAACAAAATCTCCTTATCTTGTAGTGAGGATAATATTTTCTACATAGATCAAAGCTGCCTACAAGATGCACTTACTATAATAAATTCAACTTTATTTTCAAATGGGGTGCTTAAAATAGTACATGATATTAGAAAGATCAGAGAAATATTTCCTACAATAGAGAGAGTGCTAGACTCAATTGATGACCTGATGATCATGTCATACAGCCTTGACACAGGTAAGCATGATCACAGCATTCCAAACATAATTGCACACAATTTAAGTAAAAATGTAGAAACTTTCTCGGCAAAAATTTTAATAGCGATCCATGAGAAACTGACACAAAGATTATTTCAGGAAAAACTTTTTACGATTTACGAGCGCTTTGATAGACCTCTCATGAAAGTAATATTTGATATGGAGCAAAATGGAATACTGCTCAATATTCAAAAACTACAGGAATTGTCTGATAAGTTTGAGCAGCTAATTGCTGTACTTGAAAACGATATACATAATTTAGCAGGAGAAAAATTCAACATTGCATCGCCAAAACAATTAAGTGATGTTTTGTTTAATAAAATGGAGCTAAGTAAAAAGAAAAAGTCAAAATCTGGGTCTTATAGCACAAACTCTGAAGTTCTAGAGGCACTTGAAGAGGAGGGGACAGAAATCGCAGGTAAAATTTTAAGTTGGCGACATTCAAGTAAATTAAAGGGTACCTATACTGACGCGTTAATAAAACAGGTTGATCCGCTTGATGGTAGGATACATACAAGCTTTTCAATCACTGTGACTGCAACTGGAAGGCTGAGCTCTAGCAATCCTAATTTACAAAATATTCCTATCAGAAGCGAAGAAGGTAGTCTTATCAGGCAAGCCTTTATTGTGCCAAAAGGTTGCAAGATAATTTCTGCTGACTATTCACAAATAGAATTAAAAATCCTGGCACACGTTGCAAATGTTACCGCATTTAAAGAAGCTTTTGCAAACAGGCAAGATATTCATGATATCACTGCAAGACAAGTTTTTGGAGTGCAAGAAATAGATGAGCAATTAAGACGCAAAGCAAAAACCATTAATTTTGGCATTATATATGGCATTAGTCCATTTGGCCTTGCAAAGCGACTTGGCATTACCTTTCAAGAGGCTGCTGAATACATTAATTACTATTTTTCTTGTTACCCAGAAATAAAGGTCTATATGGAAAAAGCAGTATCTATCGCGAGAAATCATGGTTATGTAGAGACTTTGTTTGGTAGAAGATGTTTTGTAAGAGACATCAACAATAAAATTCCTTATCTAAGACAATTTGCAGAAAGGGCAGCAATAAATGCACCACTGCAGGGAACTGCCGCTGATATAATAAAACGCGCGATGATTCGGCTTTTTGATCAGTTAAAGTCAGGTAAAATAATCCTCCAGGTTCATGATGAATTACTTGTAGAAGTGGAAGAGAGCAGAGTGCAAGAAACAGCAAAACTTATGAAAGATATAATGGAAAATGCAGTAGAAATTTCTATACCACTTGAAGTAGAAATAAAAATTAGCGACAACTGGGGCTTTTCTTAATTATACCGTAGACCCTAAGAACCTGTCTTGAAAGGACTTAAGTAGTATCTGTTCAGATGCATGGCTAATGTGTAAATATTGAAGCAAAAGTAATGTCATCCCAGTGCTTGACACTGGGATCCAAATTGCTCACAAGCAACCTAATCATAGATATTAAAAGCAACGCTTTCAATGAGACTACAAAAGGCTGGATTCCAGTGTCAAGCACTGGAATGATACCTTATTGTTGTAAATTCACTTTTACCTTATTTTGCCACACCCCTGAACGGATGCCTTGAGTGGTTAATTTCGTAAGTATAATAGTAGTCATATTAAAGAGTTCTTGAAGTAAGGAGAGCACGTTAAGCAAACAACGTTTACCTAAAATTCTGTGACATTAGCAGCTTTCTTGCCCCGTTTTCAGTAAATAGTGATTTTTCTATATAAATTTTATTTTAGCTAGCAATAGGCGCCTATTGGTTTTTAGCTAAAGTAAAGGTCAAATATCTGGAATTATGGACATAAAATCCCCCTGTGTAAAAAAAAGATTAGAAAAAAGTGCAGCGCACATACAACAGAGATTAAGCATATTTACATGCACTAAAGAAGATACGCTACGCTTTTTGATTAAAAATTTGACTGAAAAGTCTGCAGACAAAGATAGATTTTGAGCTCTTAAAATATCTCTAACTGTAATTATAATCAGATTTAAAATATATGGAAGCAATTTTTTACATTCCCTTATCATTTGTTACTTTTCTATTTCTTGCTTTATTCTTTTCTTTTTTCCCTTTCAAGACAGGTTCTAAGAAATTTGAATTAATGCGAAAAATATGCTATAATTAAAGCATAGGTTAGTACGGATAGATCAGTTATGACAGGAATACCAATTTCACAATCAAAGAATCAGGAACCTTCGAAGCCACCTGTTCAGGCGGTGGAGAAAAATGAGATGGTCCTCAAGGAGGAACATAGGGTAATTTATGATGACTTTGTGAAAGTGCTACAAGATAAGGCCAAAGAGAATCAAGGAATAACTAATGCTTTCATATCAGTTTATAAGGACATACTACTTAATAATGTCAATCCGGAAAAAATAAGACCACTCAGTGAAGAGAATTTGTGTCAGTTTTTACTTTCTGTATTTAAAGAAGTTAGAGAGAAAAAATTAGCGAACAAAGAGAATGTCAAGAATGTTGAAATAAAGAAATTAGTAGATGATTGTGTAGCTGATATACGTGGTACAGAAGCTAAGGATTCACTAATAAAACTTGTTGGGTTACCATTGGGAATAAAAATAGACCCGAAAAATATTTCTGATTCTTGTATGAGTGGGCTAAAAGAGAAAATACCATTCTTAGGCGGTGGTAAAAAAGAGGATGATGAACCACCACTTAGTGATGAAGAGATGGTAACAAAGTTCTTACGTAAAGTTTTTCTTCCTATTCTTTTTTCCATTGCTTCAATATTAATTTTTGGTCCTACTACACTTGCAATAGTTGCTGCTGTTATTGGTACAATATTTGCTGTAAAGGGAGGAGTTGAGGTTCTTTTTTCAAATAATAGGCCAGGTACTTTATATGACCCTAGTTCACAAGATAAAGATGATACAGAAAAGAGAGCAAAATTGAATGAAAAAATTTGCAAGGGTATTGATGATATTTTAAAAACCGAAATTAAAGAAATTCCTGAACAAATTTCTCAGGGAGACGGAGAGAATAAACAGCATTTTGCTTCTGAGCGAGTTTGCAGTCCACGAAAAGAAACACCTGCTACCCTTAAACAACCTACTTTAGATCAGCCAGCTAAAAGTACAGGACAGCAAACAGATTTACCAAATATGTAAGAGGTCTTTTATTGTTTTATAACACATACAACAGGAGTATGATCAGATGGGTTTTCTAGTTTACGCAACCTATCATCTATGTAACATGTTTCCAATTTATCTGCAGCTTGTGGCGATAGCAGCATATGATCTATTCGCATTCCTTGATTGTTTCTGAGTGAATTACCTTGATAATGCCACCAAGTGAATTGTTGTAAGTTGAGGTGAGATATTCTAAATGCATCTTTAAAACCAAGATTCAAGATCGCTCTTAATTTCTCACGCTCTTTTATATGAAAGCACACTTGGCCATTTAATAAATTTGAATCAAAAACATCAATTTCATCCAGTGCAACATTATAATCGCCAGCTATAATAGTTAACTCTTCATTTTTCAACAAAGTGCCCATCCTTTCATATAGGTTATCAAAAAACTTGAGTTTATACTCAAAAGTATGAGAGTCTGGGCTTTGACCGTTTGGAACGTATACACTTCCTACCCTTACCTTATTATTGGTGTGTTTTATCACACACTCTATATAACGTGCTTCTTGATGACTCTCTACAATATCAATTTTAAACTTCTCCAGTATTGGATATTTAGATAAAACACAAACACCATTTCTTGCAACCTGTCCATAGACAGCATATTCATATCCTAATTCTTCTATCTCTGCATAAGGAAATTGCTCTTCTGTACATTTTATCTCTTGCAGCAAAACTATATCTATCTGACTATCAACTATAAAACTACAAAGTTGGTTAATTCTTTTACGTATGGAGTTTACATTCCAAGTTGCAATCTTTAGCATCAACAATCCTTATTAATTATATCAATTAAACTCTCCCCTGTAGGCAACCTCGATGTTATAATTTTTTTCCACTTGATTAACTTTAAACTATCAGCAATGTTTTTACTCATGGTATATGCAACTGTATTATTCATCACAGGAGATAGCCCACTTTTTAGAACTAATGAACAAAATACCCTTGCAGTTTGTGAGGAAAAAAAAGCAATGCTATCAATTTTACCGTCCAATAGTAAATTTTTACACCTATTAGTTAGACTCCTTTTAGTAATTGTTTTATAGAGTACAACTTCTCTTACGTTAAAACCTTCTTCAGATAATCTTTTTTTTAGGTCACATGATACTTCTTGTCCCCTTATATATAAGAACTTTATTGCATTTGAATAATGAGATTTTATGAATGATATCAGACCATCAACGTTGCTGTCTGCTGAGATTATATCGGAAAATCCCAAATTTTTTGCAGCCTGCATAGTTGAATTACCAACTGTAATAATCGAAAAGTTATCCTCTTTGCATATTTGACTGAAAGCCTTTACACTGTTTTTACTTGTAGATATCACAACGTCAAATTCATACGTAGATATATCAGGATTTAAGTACTTTATTGTGAATACTGGCTCTATAAAAACTTTGTATCCATATTTTTTTAGCGTGCTTCTTGTGCTCAACGAATCTAATAAAGGCCTTGTCAATAAAATAGACTTCATTCTGGTTTATTTCGCTAGCAGTAAAATGATATCCCTTATACACAAATTATTGAATAAAAATTTTATTTTTCAAGTTTCTTGCATAACCTAGAAAAAAAGGCAAGAGAAACTCAATAATTGGCCCAGTGCTAGAAAACTGATCTTAAATAAGCGAACATTTTGATCAAATGGAAAAAGGATGTTACTCATTGAGTAACATCCTTTTAGAATGATAAGCGGTTTTGTTTATCCTTTACTAGGCTCAGCTTTTTGTTGAACAGATTCTACGTTTGGTTGATCTACAATCGCACGTCGTTTTGCCAACTTCTCAGTGAGCTCTTCCGTAACTCCTAGACCAAATCTTGTTTCTTGAGAAGGACTGTGTCTTTGTGGAGTAGAAGAACTTGGTGAATTGAACCCACTATCAGAATTACGACGGTAACTGGCAAAGCTAGAAGTTGTAGCAGTACTGTCAGTGCTTAAAGAACCCATTGAATTGCTTCTTGGCGATTTCTCCGGAGCAACATAAAAACGGCTATTTCCTATCTCCGCAGATTGTATCTGATCCAACTCAGAATCTTGATATCTTATATAAGTAACTTCCTCTGGCTTTTTGCTACCTTTTGACGAGAACATCCTACCAAAGAATGAAGTAGGTGCTTTTACTTCCTTGTGCTCACTAGGGTTTAACAACTCCGCTTCGCTGCTAGTAGTGCTGTAACTACTTAAAGAATTCATTGAACTACTTCCTGATAAGCTATTTTCCAGTGAATTCATAGAACTTGCTTTATGCCTTTTTGCTAACTTATTAAGCCTTTCTAAAGTATTAAAACGAGTATGCTCTTCCTTGCATTCTCTAATAACTTCCTTAATCTCATTATGATGTTCAGAAAAAATTTCATATAGGCTGCTATTATCTTTAGCTAACAAATGTTGCAACTTCTTAGCATCTAATTTATTGATAAAATCTATTTGCTGCTTCAATCGGTTGATCAACTGGTCCTTTTTGGCACTGTGTTGACCATCAACAGAATAAGCTTTCTCTAATATTTTTTCCCCCAGCTTAGAAAATATTTTCCTAGTTAAAGCAGAGCTATTCACACCTTTGTCTTCAAAAACTTCCTTGACAAACATTTCCTTTACACTATTAAAACTTCTCGTTTTTTCTTTTGTTTTCAAAATAACAGTTTGATCTTCATTACCTATTGAATATGCGATGCCATCTAAACTAGACATGCTTGCACCACTATCACTCATCTTCCTTCCAAGGTTTTGAATGTTATCCCCCATTTTTCTTAATGTAGAGCTAGCTCTCTCTTGTGTTGCCTGTTTTACAGAACTTGCAGTTTCTTTTACCGAATTCTTGGCATATACAGCACCATCTTTGATTTTTCCGCCAATATGCTTCGCTCCTTCAACTGTTTTTTCTGCTGACCATTTGAGTCCTTTATATCCAGATAGAACTGCTTTTACAGCAACTTTCGCAGCGAAAAATAAAGTAAGACCAACTATAGCACCTGGTATAGCAAGCGTTGCACCAACTGCCAAAAGTGGTAGCACTGCTGCAAATAATCCACTTGCTGTACCTACTACAAGAGCCTGATCTCCTTTTTTCATCTTGGAGAATTCTGTATCTCCTTTTAACAAGTCAGTAATTCTTTCCTTTAGTTTTTTAGAATCATGAACAATATCTGCACTTAATGAATCTTTCATAATTGTACTAACACCAAAATTATCTTGTTGAGCTTCAACAGGACGTGAGTTAGATTTTATTGCACTAGGTAACATTTTTAACCTCACTATTAATTAAATATACTAATATTGTATATATCTGATTCTTAAGTTAGGGTTAATTCATCTAACAATGTCCACTTACTCTCAAATGATTTTACTTGATGTGTTTTTTTGAAAGCACAGAAAATTAGTGATTGTTGCAATATAATATCTCGTTTGGACTGGCTATAGCTGAAGCAAAAACTCATCCTTTTGAAGGAGTAGATTTTTCTGGAACCTTAGCAGGGGTTGATTTTGGATCTGATAATTCTGTATTTACCTTAGTTGGCTCTAATGGAATTCGCTGCTCTTCTGGTTTATCGTCTGGAATTGGAACAGGCCAATCCATAATGTTTTGTGGTATGTTTGTTCGAGCTTCTTCTTCCTTAGCCTCTTTTTGATCTGTTGAAGATGATGCATCAACACCTATAATGCACCCATTTGTCTAGACCATTTTTTTCAAAGTGATCC
>NZ_JAIUJX010000001.1:0-98115 GCF_053891855.1 Wolbachia endosymbiont of Protocalliphora sialia | reverse complement strand
CATTATATCTCCATACCTTTTGGTTTATGGTTTCAACCTTATTTCGCATATTATGGGTTATGACAATTCAGACATGGGTTTCTTTCGTAACCATATCTAACTCTTCTTGGAAGGATTTACCATAAGGTTTAGTATTACTCCCTTTTTATCCATGCTTGCACCATGTGAAGTTGCCAATTTCACAAAATGTGGATAACGATTTCAGCCAGATGTTATGGCGGATGGGATTGAACCATCACGATTTCACGACTTTCAGGTCGCACGAGAAGAGTTTGTTTGGAATTTTGCTATCATTTTGCACTACTTTGTGTTTATTGTATCATAACTATCATCCTCCAATGAATTGAATTCAAGTAAAGAAATATTAGCGTTAGATTATTAGGTAGATTTATCAGCTTGTTTTTTGTTGGACCCAAATAACTATGAAAAGAAATTACCAAAAGTGATGCAACCAATACAAAAAACTTTATAATTATACCTAAAAATCATCAAGAAAAGAGCCTGCTGTTTGTACAAATTCTGTAATGAGAATGCTCAAAAAAGCGTATCAAACCGAAAAAGAAAGTAATAAATTGATATAAAATGGAGACTTGACAATGAGTTAAGTGAATAAAAACGTTATATATATCTTATGAAACCTATCAATGTACATGTTAGTTTAACGCTCCCTGCCAGAATTTTGGCTTTTGCTACCATTTTGCAGTGAATCTCTTGTTACAATATTCCTTAATGCTTTCTTTATTATCTCTATACAACATCTCATAGGGTAATAATGGATCTATAATTATGGATGTAATCTATGTAACTGTTTTGCTGATCTTTCTTATTCAAATCTGCAACTTACATAGTAAGGTGAATAAATTACAAGACCAACTGTTCAAATTACTGAAAAAAAATGTTACACCCAACTTAAAAAGTAGCATAGTACTAGATAAAAATCCATGGCAACATACTAATGATACAACACTTGACGAAAAAAACACTTTTGCTACTAAAAATGGAGAATCAGAGCAATCTACTCAATCTAAAAAGCAATCGAACTTTGAGCGACAGTTTGGCATTCGCTTGCCTGTGTGGATAGGTGCTATCGCTTTAGCGCTTGCTGGCTTTTTTATGGTTAAGTATTCTATTGAAATAGGGCTACTTGGGCCAAATGTACGTATTATTCTAGGTCTGATATTTGGCATTAGTTTACTTTATGCTGCAAATTGGGTGCATACTAGGCCTAAGTTTGCTAACGGTATGCGAATTGTGCAGGCACTATCTGGTGCAGGTATTGCTGATTTATACATTTGCATCTTTGCAGCTCCTGCCTTTACTAGATCTTTTATTATTTCAACTCCTGCTCCTCCTATCTTGCATGCAGAGTGCAGTGGCGTACATCCAGTAACATATTGAGTGGCATTTACTTCTGCTCCTTCCCTTAGTAGCACTTTTACATTTTCTAAACTTTTTGCGAATACTGCACAGTGTAGTGGTGTATAACCATTTTTATCTCTTGCATTAACCTCTGCCCCTTTTTTTATTAATAACCTCACTGTTTTGTAATCAGATGCTTGATGTAATATCGTCTCTCCTTCTTCATTTTTTTTGTTAATATTTTTAAATCCGTTACTTGATACTTCTTTAAAAAACTTACTCTTGCTAAAACTCATTTCATACCTCACAAAATTAGCTTTTCTAGCGCCAGACAAATTTCTTATATTTACCTGCTGCTATTCAAGTCATGTCTTTTTTAGCATGAGAAAGCAAGTCCTTTTCTTTTTATTTCATACACTTTAACCTATTATCAATATAATACATGAGGATCTAAATATAAGTACTTAACTTATTACACATATTGCTTGACTATTTTTCCAACTTCTGTGCAAATGTCGATGTTCGTGCCATTTCAGTACTCCTGGATAAAACACTAAAATGTGATTTTCTAATTCGTGTATTGAGTCTTTCTGCTCTAAATCATTTTTATAGTAAATGTTGTGTTCTGCTAAAACATATTTTGTGATCTTTTGATCAGTATAATTTTCTACTTTGTAATCATGGGTAACGCTAAACCTTTCTAAAATTGGTTTGTGTTTTAAATTCCAACGTTGCCCTGAAAGCTTATCGTTTTCCAATACAAATTTATTTCCTCTTTCCTCTATACTACTAACTGAAAAGCACGAATTTATTTCTCCTAATCTTCAACTATTGTAAGTTAAAAATATGATATAAAGAAGATAAGAGGGAAGATAGTCCTATCTTTATAAGAAAATAGGGCTATCACGGGCGTGTGCGACTGACCAACTATTGGTATTATAACCGTTCGGATCAAGGTACACTAGCCCATCTCTCGATATGTTTGAATAGTTGTGTGGGACATAAATATGCACCCGTTTACAATCTTAAATCAATTAAAACTATCGAAGTTATTATGATTACGTCTTATCAAAATTTTATTGGCATTGACATCGGAAAATTTAAAAATGTTGTTGCAGTTCACAAACAGAAGAGCGCTGTCGAATTTGACAATGATACTTCTGATTGGCAACAAATGTTTCAAAAATTTTCAGATACAAATGCAATTGCCTACTTGATGCCTTGCCATCGTGTAATCTGCCGTTGGGGAGTAGAACGCAAAAATTGCTTATGAAGCGCTACCTTATAAGGCATAATATCGATTAATCTTTTCTTTAATTTATTTTTCCAACCTTTCAATCATTATCTTTAATCAATTATATTTTTCCATTTTATAGATTAAAAAATTTAGCTTATCCTTTTCAAATAACATTAACATGACTTACCTTTTTTTGGGTCTAGGAACTTTCTGGAAATTGTCTTCTTGAATTCTATGGTACTTTGTTTAACATTGACGCATGAGTCTGGAATCCAGTTTTTATTACACTGCCATTTGATGTACTCATTTGCAATTAAATTGTCTGGATCCAAGTAGTCAAGCACTGGGATGACAGAAGGTATATAAATATCCATTAGTAATAAATACATGACAAGCACTAAGGTCCAAAGCAACATAGACCCTTCTTTATTTCCCCAAACTCCACAAATCTTATAGATCAAAGGTTTTGTTGTGTGTGAGTGGTAATATACGTTTTCGAGTGAGAAATCATTTGTAATGTGGCAGTAGATCAAAATAGCCATCGATGTTGATACACAAAAAAATATGACAGAGGAGACGAATCGGTAAAAACTAAGCGGTAGAAACAAATACGTTAAAGATAACAAACAGGCTATGAGTAGCGATATATTCCCAAATTCAGGCATAAGATTCATATAATGATATTACTAATAATAAATTGGGAGTTAAAGTTTTAATATAGGAACAAAGCTAATCTTCAATTATATTAATAGTAAGTAAAAATTAAGTATTAAGCTTTTATACTTTATATTATATAACATTAATATTGTGAGGTAATATTATGGGCACAACTAAGATTAGTGAATTTCTATTCAATATAAAAGGTAAAGTGGCAAAACAACATGCTGAACCAATAATTGAAAAAAATCTCTATACTATTTTAGGATTCAAAGATGTAGAAGATTTCGAACATAAGACAAGTAAGTCCGTTAACAAAAAAATTTGGCAGCTATTTATTGATTGCTTTACAAAGGAAATAGATTATGTAGCAACTAAGCAAGTTGTAAAAAACGTTGTTTGTAATATTGCCAAAAGTGGCCAAGGGAATGCTTTTACTGAAGCTGAAAGCTTAATCTTAAACGAAAAATAAGATAATAAAAAGAGAGAAAGAGCGATTAAAAAAGCTACTAGTATTTTAAAAAAAATCAATCCAGAGAAAGCCTTCAATGAACTTTCAGTAATAAAAAAACAAGCCGAAGATTTTTTACAAACCGATTTTTATAAGGCGCAGAGCAAACCACTGCCAGGATTTGCTCCATCTGGTGCGCAGCTTTTTGCGGAAACTTTGAAATATATAGAAACACTAGAAAAATTATCAGAAGTTAAAAAGGAAGATTTAACTAAGAGTTTCCTATTAAATTACATTAGCTCACTAAATAAAAAGTATCCTAAATCACAAGGTAAAAGGGAAGATGCTATCGCAATACTATCAAGCAATGAGTTGAAGAATTTTTATGATAAAGGTGTAAAAGAAGGAATATTACAACCGCTGGCATCCTATAAAGAATGCAGAAATCTGTATGATAAAATGAGCCAGATAAAAAATCATGCTGTTGAAAAAAAAGAACAGAGAAAGCTTAAGGGAAATCAGTAAGTCAACAATCAGCATAATTAGTGACATAAAAAAATGTAGAGAAGCAGTCCTTAGTTGCAAAAATTTTCAGAGCTCCTACATAAAAGAAAAAGCAGAGCATCCATTTAGAGGCAGTGCATGTCAAAAAATGATTGATATATATCAAGAGAGAATTGCTGGATATCAGGAAAAATTTCGTCAAAACCTAAACCAAATAAGAGCAATATTAAAAGATACGCCGCAAGATGTGGAAGAATTCGAAGAAATAATCAATTGCGCACATGAAGCAGAGCAGTATGATAAAATTTTTGATTCGGCTTTAATTTGTTTACCTAACATACAGAATAAGCTAGATATTCAACCAGAAAATCCCCTAACAGAACTCAGAGCTTCACAAATTAACTTTGAAATTGAGCTAACTAGGCTCTGTGAACAAAATATTAGAGTAAGCATGTGAGTGCTTCAACAAAATTCAAAAAACCAACAAAGACCTCATAAGTCTTATCAAAACAGGAGATTTCTAATAGTGGCAAATACCATGTATTTCTTTCAATTTGCCACTACCTAAATCACACATTGTCTTCCAGAAGGAAAATTTTTGTTCCACTGGCAACCACCTCATGTATAGCTTTACTTCCATAATAAGAAAAATGGCAAAAGCAATTTTAGATCTACTCTAATAAAAGCCTATTTTCCTTGAAACTAAAATAGCTACTAAATGTGATAATAATATGATCTATTAATTCTATTCCTATGCTTTTGCAAGCTTCTGCAAGCTGTCTAGTGAGAAACATATCGCTACTTGAAGGCTGTATATCTCCACTTGGGTGATTGTGGGATATTACAATAGATGTTGAGCCAATCAAAAGAGCGCGTCTTATGATCTCTCTAACGTAAATAGGAGTTTGATCTACTGTACCAAAGTTTTGTAGATCTTCTGCTATTAGACGATATCTTTTATTCATATAGATAACGCGAAAATTTTCTTTATTAAGGCTTCCTATACTTGCTTTTAAATAATCAAGCAATTTTTTCCAATTATTGATTATAGGTAAGTCCTTTATTTCTTCTCGTGCAGAACGAACAAAAGCCTGTTTCACACAAAAGATAGCAGATATGGCTGCATTATTAACTCCTTTAATATTTTGCAGTGCTTCTAAATCGGCATTAAAAACCTTATTTAAACTACCAAAATTTTCTATCAAACTCTTTGCTACTGGCTTTACATCGATTCTACTATATGCTGAATATAAAATGTGTTCTAAAATCTCATAATCAAGTAATGATTGTCCGTTATCTGAAATAATTCTCTCTCTTAGGCGCTTTCTATGACCTTTTTTGTAATCTTTCATTATTCATGAATTGCTTATCTCTTATAATAAGAAATTGAATTTTTAAGTAAAATATTTAATAAAACACATGAAGCATAATTGTAAATTTTTGAAGACAGCAAATGGTGTCATGAAAGTAGCTGACACTGTCCTCCATCCAAGAGGGTGTCATTCCAGTGCTTGACACTGGAATCTAGCCTTTCTGAAATCTCACCGAAAATGTTGCAACCACTTTCTATGCTAGTTTGCTTGCTCATAAGCTAAACTTTCCTGGATTCCAGTGTCAAACACTGGAATGACACCTCAAATATTAATAAATTTACCAAGCGAAAAAAAAGGCAAAAAAATCCCCGTGTAACGAGTTTTGACCCTATAATAATGTAAATTGGCGCTGTAATAATGTGCTAACGCTTAAAATAAGCGCGTTTTGGCTGAATGTAGAAAAAATAAAAAAGACATGCAGCCGCTATAATTTTTATGTAATTTACCAATAAATATCTGAGTTTTTTACTGAATTTTTGTTGTTGAACCCGCGCGGATCGAAAACAAGGATAAATACTCTTATTGTCATAATAAGGGGGCTGGCGCAGTTTGTCAAGGAAGTTTTATGCAAGAGATCTATTGAAATGCTCGTGCAAAATCATACTATTAATTTAGCACATTATAAATTTAAAATTATAAATATGTTAAGCAAATTAGTAACTTTGCTATTAATTTTTATACTCCCTTTTAATTCGTACTCATATCAGTTTAGAACTAAAGCAAAGCAAGCAGTTGTTTTAGATTTAGCTTCAGACTCTTTCATTTTTGACCATAATTCCAGTGAAAAAATGGCCCCATCTTCAATGAGCAAGTTAATGACTTTATATGTGGCCTTCGATTATCTAAAAGCTGGAATAATAAAAATGGAAGATAAATTTCGAGTAAGTAGAAAAGCATGGGAAAGGAAAGGCTCTTCTATGTTTTTGAAAGAAGGTCAATTTGTTACTGTAAAAGAACTGCTTGAAGGAATTACAATTGCCTCAGGTAATGATGCATGCATAGTGCTAGCCGAGGGTATCGCAGGATCAGAAGAGAATTTTGTTGCTGAAATGAATGAAGTTGCACAAGATTTGAATCTTAATGATAGTCATTTTGTTAACTCAAGTGGATGGCCAGATGAAAACCATTTTATGAGCGCAAAAGACTTGGTAACACTGGCAAAAAGAATTTTCACCGATTTTCCTGAATACTATGATCTATTCTCTGAACAATATTTGACATATAACGATATTGTACAAAAAAATAAAAATCTTTTACTTTTCCATGATATTGGAGTTGATGGTCTAAAGACAGGTCATACGAGTGCTGGTGGTTATGGAATTATAGTATCTGCAAAACGGAACGATAGGAGAATTTTTGCTGTTGTGAATGGTTTGGACACCGAGAAAGAGCGAATAGAGGAAGCAAAAAGACTAATACAATATTCCTTAAATCATTTTAATACCAAGAAAATATTTGCTAAGGATAGCGTAGTTGAAGAAATAAATATTGTTTATGGAAAAGATAAAAAGGTGCCCGTTACAGTTGCAAACGATGTTACCATAACTTATAACCGCAGATTACATGATAAAATTAAAGTGCGTATTGAGTATAAAGATATGGTACCCGCACCAATTAAAAAAGGTCAAGAAGTGGGCAAAATTTTTGTAGAAATACCTGGTACTGAGCAAAAAACTATACCTGTTTATGCAGCAAATGATGTGCAGGAATTGAGCTATATAAAAAAAATTTTTAGAAAGTTGTTTTAATCAGCAAATGTAAGTTAAGGAGACCTGAAATACTAATCTACTTTCAACCTCTCAGCATGTAAACTGCGTGGTAAAGATTCCAACTCTTTTGCAGCAGTGAGTTCTTTATTTTTTGCATGTATACCAAGCTTATTGAATTCTCGGGCAGCAGGAAACACTCTTGCCTCAAGCGAACCAGCAGTTTTATTGTAATGATCAACAGCACTTTTTAAGCTTCTGCGTAAATTATCAAAATTTTCGCCCATTGTGCAGATTCGCTCATATAAAATATGGCCTAGTTCACTTATTTTCTTTGCATTTTCAGCTATCATCTCTTGCTTCCATCCATAGGCTACTGCCCTAAGTAGCGCGATTAAAGTGATTGGTGTTGCAATAATTACTTTTTTTTCTATTCCAATTTCTATCAAAGCTGGTTCACATTCTAGTGCTGCACTAAAAACCCCTTCTCCTGTTAAGAAAAGCACCACAAGTTCTGGCGTATTTTCAAATTGGTTCCAATATTCCTTTCTGCCTAGATCGTTTATATGTTTTTTTATCGCCAGAGAATGATTCTTCAACTTTTCCCTTTGTATCTGCAAATCATTTTGTGACATAGCATCCATATAAGAATCAAGTGGCACTTTAGCATCTATTATTATTTGCTTTCCTGATGGCATTTTTATTATTAAATCAGGACGTAACAAATTATCCTCATTTTTATCAACCACTGAAGCTTGAGTAAAAAAATCGCAATATTCAACCATTCCCGCCATTTCTACCACTCTTTTGAGCTGCATTTCACCCCACTTGCCCCTAATGTGAGGTTTCCTCAGGGCGTTAGCAAGGCTAGAAGTTTGACTCATTAATGCTCCAATTTGCTCTCTTAAACCTTCATAGGCCCCTACCCTCTCCTTCTCTAGCTCACGTATTTCACTGTCGAATTTTTCTAATTTTTCTTTTATTGGAGTAACAACTTCATTGATCGTTGCTTGCCTTTTTTTGAAGTCACTTTCTGTTTCTTTTAGTTTACTATCGATTACTTCCTTAGCTAAATTCAGAAAATTATTATTGTTTACCTGCAAAGCATCAAGAGAGAGCGCTTTAAAAGTGTTTGTAAGCCTCTCCTCTGCTTTTGTCAGTAACTCCATCTCTTTTTTCTTTTCCTCACGTTCTTTTTGCAAAATTACTTCAAGCTCTGCATTCCTCACTTTCAAATCAACTATCTCTTCATCCTTATTCAGTAAAGTTCTCTTTGCCTCTTGAAGCTCATGCTCTACTTTAAGTAAATTCTTCTCAAGACTTGCTGATTTTATATTCTCTTCACTTAATTTTCTGTTCTTTCTTGCGATGATATAGAGAAATAGTAGTAAAAAAAGGAAATTCAATACAAAAGCTATAGAATTGAAAAGCATCAGAACACAGAAAAAACCGCACTCACAATACTATCTAATTTTTTTATATATAAAAAAGAAAAAAGAGCACCTGAAGAGATGCGCTTACTGAAGGGTTTGGTTTGCTAATTAATAACTGTTTTCTCCTACACTTAGATTAGTAACAGAATGTCTTTTTATTGAAAATCTTATGTAATAGTTATTTTTATAATATCAAATATATTAACAACTCAATTTTACTCTCATTATTACAATACTTACATACCAGTTACTTCACTAAAAACTTAGCTTCAATCCGGCCAAAAGCACATACCCGGAGTTATTATCTTTTACTACAGGTTCCTGAGTACTAAATTTTACAATATCGAAGTAGTATGAAGTGCCAAGAGCTAATGGATATTCAAGACTGAAAGCCTGTGATGTGAATTCGTTTGTACCTTTACCTGCAATATACCTAACACTATTAAAATATGTTAAGCTCACTTTACGAGAATCAGAATGATAAGCAACACCTGCATTTACATAATGCATATTATTTGTTTCAGGACTACGCTTCTCACCAGATTTACCGCCATTACCGTACGAAAAAATGCAATCGAGTTCAAAAAGTTTTAGCTTCAATCCAAAATTCCAGTGTAGTAATTGATTACGGCATTCATAATTTTGAGAAGTACCATCCGAGCAGTCAGTTAAATTTTCCCTTGCAAACTCACCAGCCAAGGCAGTAGTAAAACTTATATCATCTGATAGGCCATTTTCATACGAAAGACCAGCGGCTATTAGATTGTTATATTGTAAATTATTTTTACCTGGAACATAACTAAATCCAAGTTGAAAGTTATAGATTTTAGGAGAGATATAGTTTAACGTTGGTTGTTTTAACTTTAGTTCTAGTCTATTATAGTCGCTATAAATATTAGGCTTGACCCAAAATACCTTATCCTTATCATACCCAGAACCATCATCTTTTTTTTTATTACCGCGCAAATTTGCATAATCTGTCCAATGACCATTTATTCCTCCAGCAGCTGTGTAAATTTTTGAAGTGTTAATTAACATACTCTGACTAACTAAACTTCCTTTACCATATTCAACTGATCCAAACTCCTGGTTCTTTATGATAAAATAGCACTTCTCCATTTCTAATTTTTCTATGTCTAATGCTTTTAGGTTTGCAATAGCAGAAACTCCTGCCTTAACATTAAACCCCATTTGCGTATTGGGATAAACTTGCTGCAAATAAAGAAAGCGCAGGTCTGAATAACTTGAGGTCTTGTCTTTTGTAGAGCTAAAAGAATCTCTGTTGAAAGCGTAGCCAAATCTTAAATCTATTTTTCCATCTAGTTCTGCATAAAACATCTCCTTATCCAGAATTACCCTAGCATTGACACTCCCTACCACGAATAATAATGAAAATAGTTTGATCAGTAACCTCATAGTTAAGCTTAAATTTTTAATATAAGCTTAATAGAAATAAAAAACAATTCTTATATTGTGTAGAACTTAGATACTACAAACCAATTAATGACAAAAGCGTTTAAGCATTCTTCACACTATGTTTTTGAATTATATTTCCATAAATAATTGATATACTTGGTAACTTTCGCTTTAGTAACTGCTTATTAATGGTAGAATATATACGACTAATTATTTTAGATGTGTTCTTTGCATCACAGTTAATCAAAATAAAAAGCACCTTATTCTCATCAATAAATCCTAGAAAATCATCACTACGGCAATTTTTATAAAAATGCTCTGTGATCATACTCAATGCATCGTTTATCTCATTAAATTTATTATTGAAGCCTATTATTCCTATAACTGCATTAATTTGATATTCAAAGGCAAAATTCAATATGACATATAACTCCAAAATCGTTGAATCATTGTCTGGTATATCAAACAAGTTGTGTTTTTTATATTTCTTACCCATCAGATATTTATCCCTAAACATTGCTAGCTTATGAAACAGGCTAATGTCACGTATCAATAGCTCATAATTAATCTTGCTATTAGTAAATTGCGTTGTGCGAAAAACTTTTACCTTTGTTTTTATATCTTCTCCTTTAGCGTCGATTAAAGAAAAGCCTATCACTTTTGGCAATATATCGGGCAAATCGCGCCCATCTTCAGTATACTCCAAATAGCTTTTCATATCTTCAGCTGCTCTTTTACTTAAAATATTGATTAACGGCTTATTAAGTAAATTCTCTTCCTCACATTTTAATAAATTCCTTGCAGCTTGATTGAGTCCCAAGATTAATACGTTCTTTTTCTCATTATCCTGACAAACAGATATCACAGCATCATCTTTCCTTCTTGCAGTTATAAAATCTTCCATATCTTCTCACATATAACGTATTTATAAGTATAATAAGATTGTATTAAGAGGTTGTCCGGAAACTAGTAAAAGGCTATAACATCTGAAATTTAAGTAAGGGGTAAAGATGAGAAAAAAGTATCCAACAGACCTAAGCGAAAGGGAATGGGCAAGAATAGAAAAACACTTCAGAGTATCATACAAGAAGGGAGGAAGGCCGCCAAAGTATAGCAAAAGAGAAATATTAGAAGCAGTTTTCTATGTATTGCGTACAGGGTGTCAATGGCGATATTTACCAAATGATTTTCCGCTATGGAAGACTGTGTATGAGCAGTTCAGGCAATGGAAGAAGCAGAGAATTTTTGAGAAAATGAATTATGAAATTACAAAATATAGTAGAAGAAAAATAGAAAGGAATGAGCAGCCGAGTGCCTGTATAGTAGATAGTCAATCTGTAAAGACTACAGAAAAAGGGGGATCAAAGGCTATGATGGAAGTAAAAAAGTAAAGGGTAGAAAAAGGCATATAATTACAGACACTCAGGGTTTTATAATAGGTTGTTATGTAGGCGCTGCTAACGAAAATGATAGAGATGGTATTAAAATAGCATTAAACAATATGAGAACAAAATATACTAAAGTTAAAAAAATGTGGGCTGACATGGGATACCAAGGAAGAAATTTAAAGAATCACATAAAGGAAGAATATGACATAGATATTGAAATTGTTAAAAGGCCTCCATGTAGATTTTGGGTGCACAAAGATACGCCACCTGAGCTACTACCAACAAGAGAACAAGGGTTTAAAGTACAGCCAAGAAGATGGGTTGTAGAAAGGA
The DNA here is from genome assembly GCF_053891855.1 of Wolbachia endosymbiont of Protocalliphora sialia. NCBI lineage: Bacteria > Pseudomonadati > Pseudomonadota > Alphaproteobacteria > Rickettsiales > Anaplasmataceae > Wolbachia > Wolbachia endosymbiont of Protocalliphora sialia. The sequence goes on along the minus strand of NZ_JAIUJX010000001.1, from coordinate 86,258 downwards.
CTTTTGCTTGGATTAATAGGAATAGAAGGCTATCGAAGGAGTATGATTTACTCACAACATCCACTGAGAATTTCATATACCTAGCTATGAGTAGGGTTATGTTAAAGAGGAAATATGCTTGAATTTACTAGTTTCCGGACAACCTCTAAAATTCATTTACCCATTAATATACTTGATAAAGCATAGACAAATCGTCATGTTGCTGCATGTTCTAAGTCATGATAAAGGAAGCAAAATTACAAATGTAATTTTGCTTGTTCTCTTTATATCTTCACCGCAACAACTTATTTTGCTGTATTGGATTAGATGGTTGAATATTACCTAAACTACTGTGACACGATTCTTCGTATGAAGGTGGTGATGAACACGATTCCTCGTATGACGGTGGTAGTTCCTCAAGCGGTGCTGAAGGTTGTACTTTTTCATAATTGTCAGAAGGAAAATTGTCTAATTCTTTATTATTAGTTGCCTTATCCATACATTTTATTGGTTGTTCTATATAATCTTGCACCTCTTTTGCAAAACTATGCTTTAGGCAATAACTTGTTAAGTAAGCTACACCTGCCACTGTTAGTGCTAATGCTGCAACAACCAAAAATGGAGATGCTATATACATAAGAGCATGTAAATAACCTATACTTCCTTGTTTAGCGGCACATACAAATAGTGCTATGAGCGGAGCCAAAAGTAACATAAAAAATGCAGTAAAACCACAAGTACACAATGCAGCGATTCCTCTTATCTCACAAAGCCCTATTTTTTTTATTTTATTATTAAGGCTTTGATACATTTTATTAACGTTAATATTGCTAGTATAATCTTCTAGTTCTTTTGAAATCTTAATCTTTAATTCTTTAACCTCACTATCCATTAATGAATAGTATGCTATATAACGTTGCCGTAATTGATTATCTAATACTGATCGACCACCATTTAGAACGTTTAAAATGTCTTTTTTGCATAACTCAATCTCCTGAGAAATTTTAGAATCGTTTTGTTCTTTTATATCTTGATCCATTTTAGCCTGTAGTTTTTGACCAAAATCTTTAAATACAGTTCTACAAGAAAGGTATTTTAATATAATAGGTAAAGCCAGCTCATTTCCCTTGCTAAGCAAAGATAAAAGCTTCAAAGCGAAAGAATTAGGTACTGCTTCTCTTGGTAGAGTTAGGGTAAAAGAAATTTTCCATTTATCGCCACATTTATAATATCTTTGGCAAAGTAATTTTATTGAAGAATCTTTAAACCATTTTGTACCAAATTGCATTTGAGCAAAGAATTCTTCTAATTCTTTAACAGAGCAACTATTTTCCTCTAATTTTACTTTTATAATATTGCTTAACATTGTAACTCCACTAACCGTTTTATACATGTAGCTTAACACTATTTTAATAATTTATCAAGAAAGTTTAATTATTAATTATAATATTTAATAAAATAAATAGACTCTTTTACATTTCATCTGCAAGAATCTTTTCCTTAGTTTGTAAATAAAGATTTTCTGAATCTAATTGCCGCAGGTTACGTTTAGTAATATAATCTCATATTAAATAAAACTTTACCTAAGTTTATGCCAGACTCTACGTTAGTTTTAACAACTATTCTTATATTCTTCATCTTTACGTTGTCACTTTTTTTTATAAAAAGGATATTTGGATCAACGAACAAGAAGATAATAAAATCCTTCAGAAAAATTGCTCAGCAGATTAATGCGCTAGAGCAAGAAATGCAGAGCTTATCTGATGAGGATCTTGCTAGTAAAACTGCGGAATTAAAACAAGAACTGAAAAATGGAAAAACACTAAATGACCTTCTCGTACCTGCATTTGCGGTTGTACGAGAAGCATCACGGAGATTCCTTAACATGAGGCATTTCGACGTTCAGCTAATTGGTGGCATGGTTCTCCATAATGGCATGATATCAGAAATGAAAACAGGAGAAGGAAAGACACTCGTCGCAACTTTAGCTGCGTATCTAAATTCTTTAGAAGGAAAAGGTGTGCACGTCGTAACTGTTAACGACTATCTTGCAAAACGAGATACAGAGTGGATGAGTAAATTATATAATTCTCTTGGAGTTTCTGTTGCATTTATTACAAATAATTTGACAGACGACGAGAGAAAAAAGGCTTATAGCGCAGATATCGTATACTCAACAAATAATGAACTTGCCTTTGATTATCTACGAGATAATATGAAATTTTCTCAAGAAGATATGGTTCAGAGAGGCTTCAATTACGCGATAGTAGACGAAGTAGACTCTATACTGATTGATGAAGCGCGTACTCCGCTCATTATTTCTGGCCCACTTGAGGAAAATAATCAGATATATAAGCATATCAATAAAATAGTAATCAAATTAGTTGATTCTGACTATGAAGTCGATGAAAAGAGTAGAGCAGTGTTCCTCACTGAAAATGGCATTTCACGAGTGGAGGAATTACTAAAATCGTATAACCTCATTCCTGGAAATTCCTCGCTCTATGATACTAGCAATATTATACTGACTCATTATATAGATCAAGCACTTCGTGCACATAAGCTGTTTACTGCTGATAAAGATTATATAGTGAAAAACGGTAAGGTGGTAATTATTGATGAGTTTACTGGGCGCATGATGGAAGGTAGGAGATATTCTGATGGTCTTCACCAGGCACTGGAGGCAAAGGAGAATCTTGAAATTCAGTATGAAAGTCAAACTTTAGCATCAGTCACATTTCAGAACTACTTTCGTATGTACAACAAACTTTCTGGTATGACAGGAACAGCAGCAACAGAGGCAGAAGAATTTCGTGATATATATAGATTAAATGTAGTAAAAATTCCAACTAATGTGCCTGTTAAAAGAATAGATGTTGATGATGAAATTTATGGCACAGAAAAAGAAAAATTTAGTGCTGTATTGAAGTTTATAGAGGAATGCCACAAACGCCTACAACCAGTCCTTGTTGGTACGGTAAGTATTGAAAACTCTGAAAAACTTTCTGCGCTTTTGCAAAGCTATTCTCTTAAGCATTCAGTATTGAATGCTCGCTATCATGAACAAGAGGCATACATAATAGCTCAAGCTGGGGTGCCAGGAAGCATTACTATAGCAACAAACATGGCAGGACGTGGAACTGATATTCAGCTTGGTGGAAATGTTGAAATGATTGCAAAAATAGAGCTCAAGAAAATAAAAAATGCTGATGAAAGAGAAAAAAAATATCAAGAAATAGTCGAAAGAGTAAAAAAAGATAAGGAAATTGCTATAAAAGCTGGTGGCTTATGTGTTATCGGAACCGAAAGGCATGAAAGCAGGAGAATAGATGATCAACTACGTGGCCGTTCTGGTCGTCAGGGTGACCCTGGGCTTTCTAAGTTCTTTTTATCACTTGAGGATGATTTAATGAGGATATTTGGCTCTGATAGAATGAGGAATTTTTTACAAAGAGTGGGACTAAAGAACAATGAGGCTATTCATCATCCATGGATTAATAAAGCACTTGAGAAAGCACAGAAAAAAGTTGAAGCTAGAAATTATGATGTGCGGAAGTCTTTGCTGAAGTTTGATGATGTAATCAACAATCAACGTAAGGTTATTTTTAAGCAGAGAAATCATATTTTAAACAATGAAGTCAATGATTTAGTTGAAGTATATAGCGAAGTAAATGAGAGTGTAATAGAAGGTATAGTACGAAGTGATTACTACGAAGATTACGTTGAAAATATTGCAAAAGAATTCTACACAAGGTACGGGGTAACGCTTAATAAGGAAGCCCTAGCAGAGTTTTTGAATAAACAAGAAGCCTTGAATTATGTAAATGGTAAGATACAAGAATTTTTTACTGAAAAAGAAAAATATTTCAATAGTCAACAAACTACAGATTTGTGGAATACGATAGTGAAACAAGTTATGATCATGACACTTGATCATTTATGGAGGGAACACCTCTCGGTTTTGGAAAGCCTAAGACAAAGCATAAATTTGCGTGCCATGGGGCAAAAAGACCCATTAAATGAATTTAAACGCGAAGCTTTCTTAATGTTTGAGTCGATGCTTGAAAAATGGAAAGAGCTAACCATTTATCGCCTAGCGCACTTTAAGTTGGTAAATAACCAAGAGATAAGCAACAGATTATACCCTACTAAAAAAGATAATTTTACCAAAGTTTCAAGAAATGACAAGTGCCCTTGTCATTCCGGGCATAAATACAAACACTGCCATGGTGCTCCTAATGTACAGAATTAGTTGTTACAAGCATGCTATAGCTGCTAATATCAATATCATCTAACTCATTACTTAATGAGTACTTTGATACTCTATATGCAGCCTCATAGTAAATTCCACAGAGCCTAGTGCTATTAACAAACATGCATTGTTTATTTGGTTTTCCTCCTCTTACCTTTTTCTTGGCCTCTTCCTCTATTAAAATTTCTATTATTTTTCCAATGTTTTTCTTTTTACTCCTCTTAGTCTTCGAAGCTTCTCTTCATCAAGTTTACTTACCTGCTCAAAATTTATACCTTCCCTAATATTTGCTTCTACTACTTGTTTCTTAAGTTATCCAAGAAGTCTAATGGCAAGAAAAGAAGCACTGACCACTTTTGCTTAAGATGCCCTTGAACAGATATTATTACTAAAAATTAAACATCAAACCAACTTCAATATTATGAGTGGATATATCATCTGCAATAGGTATTGGGATACTAAAGTAACGATAGCCGAAAAAGGTTTTAACTTCTGGAATTATTAAATAATTAACACCAAGCTTTATTTGATAAGCAAACCAAGGAACATTCAGTGGCATTGAATTTTCTGGTGATCCATTAATCTTTTTTAATCTAAAAACTGTTGGCCCTATACCAAGACCAATATAAGGAGCAAATTGTGTATCTCGAATACTGGAGTTATAATAGAAGTTTAATAAAAATGCAAACACGCTTGCTGATTTATCAAATAACGGAGGAGAGTTACTATCTTCAATATTGGCTGTAGAATACATAGCTTCAAAATCAACTCGGCCATTTTCCCCAGCATAGTAACCTAAAGATACGCTCCTAAGCCACTGGAAATCAATTTTGCCGTTAAATTTCTCTATACTCTTAATTTCATTTACTAATCCAGTTTTGACAAGCCTTAACATCTGAATTTCTAGCCAAGAAAGATCAGAATCATCTGTATTGATTAAACGAATAAACCTTTCTCCTATTGCCTTTATACCCTTTACAAATGTGTCTGAGTTATCATGGTATATCTTACCACCGTTAGCACTAACATAAAAATCAAGTTTTTTTGATTTTTCCTTTGTAGGTTCAGTTTGATCTGCAATACTTGGCCACATATTTTTCTGATCAGCTGCTTGGAAAATAGAAGGTGAATTACTTTCAAGTTCTTGATATTTTATTGGTATTTCTTTTTCAGCAACCTCTTCAGAACGTATTACACTTTCATTATTGTCTGTTTCTAATTTTAAGGATTGTACTTGCTCAATGTGTGTATTGTTACTGATATAAGTAATAAAAAAATAGATACACGGAATGAAGATGAAAAATAAAGCAATAGATATTCTAATTATCATAAATGAATTATCACTTATAGTATAACTACTATATCATATATTCCTTTAATGTACAAAAATTAAGAAATAATATTTCCAATTAAACAATTATTTTCCACTCCTTTAACATGAGCTTTCACAATACTTTTAGCTTGAACTCTTGATGTAAGTTTTATTAATGCAAAATTTTCTGTTCTACCAATATTATTCTGCTCAACCAAAACGCTTTGCTCAGTGCCGAGCAAAGATTGATAAAAACTGCTCATCATTTCTTTATTTATTTCTCTTAGATGCTTTACTCGTTCTTTACGCACATTCTCTGGTATTTGTGGCATCCGTGCAGCAGGTGTGTTCTTCCGCTCTGAATATGGAAAAGCATGTAGGTAAACTATATTTGTTTTTTTCAGTAAATCAACTGTATCCTGAAACATTTCGTCAGTTTCTGTTGGAAATCCAGCAATAATATCAGCACCAAATGCTATATTAGGTCTTAAACTCTTCATTCTATGATAAAATTCTATCACTTGTTCTCTATTGTGACGACGTTTCATTCTCTTTAGTATTAAATTATTACCAGACTGTAGACTCAAGTGTAAGTGAGGCATAAGTCTTGACTCATTAGCTATTAAATCCATTAGTTCATCATCAACTTCAGCAACATCAATAGAGGAAAGTCTTAGCCTCTTTAACTGTGGTATATCCTTTAAAACTCTTCTAATCATTGAACCAAGTGATTGCTTACCAAACAAATCTGTACCAAAATCAGTAATATCAACACCTGTAAACACCACTTCCTGATACCCATTTTCTATAAAAATCTTAATTTGCTCTATAATATTGTTTACTGGCACAGATCGATTATTCCCTCTTGCCTCAGTAATTGAGCAAAATGTGCAGCTATGATTACAACCATTTTGAATTTCAATAAATGCCCTTGATTTATCTTCAAATCCATTAATGAGAATAGGTTCTACTTGGTTATCACTGACTAAGATTTCATCATTATTTAGTAGATAATTTTCAGCTCTTAGCTTGTCTTGATTACCTAGCACTTTACTTACACCAGGAATATCACTATATGATTTAGGATCTAATTGAACGGCACAGCCAACTACGATAATTTCTTTACTTGGGTCGTTTTTATAGATCTTACGTATTTTTTGCTTCACTTGGCGTTCTGCTTCGTTTGTCACTGCACAGCTATGCACTACAACAACATTTTCTCTCTTTGCTTTTTTTAATGCTTCTTTGATTAACTCACTCTCGTAGAAATTTAGACGACAACCAAATGTTATTACTTCATTCATGCTTTTGCTTTAATAGATCTAAATTATATCAAATATCCAAGCAAAATGACTATTTTTTTGGTAGATATTATAATTTAAACATAACCTCTAGAGTTGAAAATCACAGGAAGAATTTGTAGATATACAGTAAGATCATTTAACATTTTGGTATTAGATTTCTTGCATAACTGGAATTCAAAGAGTTCCAGCTCGTGACGCTGGAATCAAGATTTTCTTATTGGATACCAAGCTGGCTGGTTATGCAAGAAATCTATTATATTCCATAAAAAAAGCTTAATGCCAATGATGTTAACCTCAAGCGAATATAAACCAAAAAACATTTTGCTAAACCTTGAAGCTCTACCATGCAAATTCATCTATATCATTTGGTACATAAGTGTCAGAATAAGCTTCATCCAAACTTTCTGCTTTCCATGGAAGCCATGAAGAAGGTTTTATCTTCTCTAAAACTTTACCTGGTATTGATGTTATCTCTTGCTTCACGTCTTCTTTTAATTTTTCTATTTGTAACCGAGCAAAATCTTCCACGCGAACCATGAGTTTATCTGTTAGCTCTTTTATCATGTCTTGATTTTGTTCTGCAACTTTCTTTGTAATAGGTACGACAATTTTACTTATAATCTCCGTTCCTAATGGAACAACGATTTGCTTTGCAACCTGATCACTAACAGGTTTAATAAGGTAATCTGCTATACTCTTTGCTGTATCTCCAGTCAGATTTGTTATTTTTTTTAAACTATCACCAATAATACCATAGTTTTTTTGGTACATCATATCTTCATCAGCAACTTCATATCTTCCTAAATCATCATACATTCCCATTTGTTGGTGAGACAATCCATTTGCATCAGATACATATCCGTATTTATTAAGTGAATTGGAATTAGACCGCATAACATTCTCCTAATTATTTATATATGCCTATTTTAGTATGAAACAACTAACAAAACATTAACTTTTAAGAACTCTTCTCAATTAATACATCAATAAAGGTAAAACCACATAATTTTCTCCTTTCTTGATACTATTCTCCTCCGAACTTAGTTCACACAGTTATTCAGACACTTCTGAATTTACCACTTTATTCCACTGATCTTCATCTAAAATTTACCACCCCCAATTCCACTGCTTTTTTATATCTTGACTAGGTCTTCTCCTACAATTAGGTAATCAGTACTTTTATCTGAAATGTACCATATAACTACACCAAGCTACAAATATGACACAAGAGTTTAGATTATTTTAGTTATTCTCTTGTATAAGATACTCTTTATATCAAAAAGAGGACCATATGAGTGAAGCAACTTTTTCTGAAAAAAATCAGCTTTCTAGAGAAGACATAGCAGAGTTAACAGAACTTATGTGTCTTGAACGAAGTGAAGTAAGTGAAAGTGGAACAGGGCTATCAGAACTTATAGCTGAACAGGAGCAAATACTTGAGGATTTAGGAATAGAATCAAAAGAGCTTTTATGTTCTCAGCATACAGGAATGTATGAGAACCTTAGTCAGCCCTATTCTACGGATCTCGAGGTTTTATAGCAGATATATAGATTATCATTATTATTGATACCTACTCAAGAGTTGATATGGCAAACAGACAAAACTGCAATTACTGCCGCTAATCTTTTTAATATATCTTTCTTTGATGGTGCTATTATCGCACATTTTGACTGATATGTGCTATGATAAACCAGAAAATCACAGCTATATTTAGGAATTGAGACAAGGCCTCATTTAGGTAAATATTGCTATGCAGACTTTTCTTGATAGCAAGCATATTGCTTTTTAGAAAAATATTAGTAGCATCAAACATAGAGATTGACATTAGTTTTTCTGTCAGATTAAGTTGCGTCTAGTACAATTGACTATGCAAATAAGCTAACAGAACTTGAGATATTTTAATTATTATCAAGGTGAAATTTCACGTTTTTTATTAAGAGGATCCACATCTGGATCTTCTATATAGTTTTGAGGTTGTTCTTGAAACACAAGACGTGCTCCCTCAAAGTTATACTCCTCACCTTCATATAAAGAATCTTCTTCTTCAAAATTGTGTTCTATTTCTACTTCAAACTTGAATCCTAACTTCTCGCAGAATTTGTAGAAATATTCTTTAATGGTATCAAATAAACTTCTGCCATCAATTTTGTAATCTCTCAATTTTCGAGGTACTAAACTGCACCCCCTGATCACTATTAAAAATCTCAGGTTTACCTTGTTTTAGAGCTTCTTTGAGAGTATAAAGGCAAAATCCAGCATCGAGATATGGTGATAATGAATGAGCAATAATATAGCGACTATACAAGTCCATTATTGCCACAAAATAGATAAACTTACCTTCTACCATAATATATGTTATATCAGTAGCCCATACCTGATTAACTCTACAAATAATCAAATCTTTGAGTAAATAAGGATATATTTTATGCTTTTTTTCTTTAATACTTGTATTACATCTTTTTCTACAATACAGCCCACTAATCTTCATTTTTTTCATAATTCTTAAGATTTTTTTGTGATTGACTACTACTCCACTCGCTATGATTTCAGCAGTAATTTTACGATATCCATAACGGCAATCAGAAGCCAAATATACTTCTTGAATCAAATTTGCTACTTCACTTTCGTTATTAATTATAGGCCTATAATATAGGCTAGATCTGCAAATCCCCAATAAATCAGCCTGTTTCCTAATTGACAGATCAGAATCTTTTTCTATAAACCTTACTCTATCTTTTTTGCTTATTTCAGTAATTTTTTTTTCAAATAGCTATTTTCCACTGTCAATTCTCCTATTACTTTATGTAAACTTTCTATTTCTTGCGCTAAGATTCTTTGTTTTCTCGCACTTTCACTTTCTTCAACAAATAGGTCTTTTAACCTTGCCAATACTCTATCACGCCAATCATATAGATTTGTTGATGGTATTTTATATTCACTACATATCTCAGCTGTGCTTTTTTGATTTTTTATTGCTTCCAAAGCTATCTTTGCTTTTAACTCTGGTTCATATTTTTTTGTTGCCATACTTTTACCCCTTTACCTTCCTACTCGGATCAACCATTTTTTTTTGGTCTAGTTTATGGGGTGCATTATATATCTTGGGATAGCGATGATGTACTGGAATATCACCTTTAGCTATTTGTCTGAATGTTTTTAGTATGTAGACTGTTAGGAAATTTTCTTTTGCTTTTATGATTTTAATGTTAAAGTATAATTCCTAGGTGCAATAAGTAGCTGCTGTTGTGTGATAAACACAGCAGAGGAAAGTCCGAGCTCCAAGAAAAGGTAGTGACGGGTAACGCCCGCCGGAGGTAACTCCAGTTATAGGGCTACAGAAAATTACCGCCTAAATATTATTAGGTAAGGGTGAAAAGGTGTGGTAAGAGCACACCATAACAATGGCAACATTGGTAGTCAAGTAACCAACACTAGGAGCAAGATTAAATAGAAGTAGATTTTATGTTTTTCTCATATCTACTCGGGTAAATCGCACGAAGTAAATGGTAACATTTACTCCAGATAAATAGCTACATAAACAGAACTCGGCTTATATTTCACCTAGGCAATGCATGAATGTCAGCCATACTATGTAAATGTATCAAACATTTCACATACCCTGTACGCTCAATTTGACCACCTATATTCCTTTTACTTCTTGGCTTATCTCTTTTTGCATTTCCTTTTGAACTTAACAAAGCTTTTCCTTTAACTCATCACCCTCTATCTCTAAAACCTTATTTTCTTACCTATAACTTTTAGCTTAGCTTCCAACTTTTCTATTTTTTGCTGCAAGTCTTTGTAAAGTTCTAAAAGACTAACCATGTTACCTCACTTTTACGATTGGTTTTTATCTTATTTCATCTACCTATTTTGTTGCTTCAATGAATGGGTGAATAAAGCATTTCATGCGCTGTCCTTCACTTGTTCTGCTTGATAGTCACTACTGCTTTCGCTTATATTAGCACTAGAGTATTCTTCATCGTCAACATACTCTTTTAGGACATATCCTCTACCCCAAACGGTTTCTATGTGGCTTATTCCATCATTTGCACTTTCAAGTTTTTTACGTAATTTACACATAAAAACATCAACTATTTTGTTGTCTGAAGGTTCGTCCAAGCCATTGTAAAGATGGTTTAAAAACATTTCTTTTGTCAACACTGCTCCTTTACGCAATGCCAGCAATTCTATCATGGAATACTCTTTGTTAGTAAGGTGAACTGTTTTGCCTTTTACCTCAACAATCCTGTGATCAAAATTGATATTCATATTACCAATCTTTATCACTGATTCGGGATGACCTTTAGTACGTCGGACTATGGCCTTAATTCGAGCTAATAATTCGCTCTTGTGAAATGGCTTGGTTAAGTAATCGTCGGCACCATACCCAAGTCCTTTAGCTTTATGGTTGGCAGCGGAGATACACGAAAGTATTAAAACAGGAACTTTGATTTTTGCACTTCTTAATCTTAACAGTATATCATATCCATCAATATCACCAGGCAGGTGTATATCTAGAATAACTAGATCGTAATAGTCTCCACCCGAGGAAACCATATTATTGTTATAATCTTGTGCAGAAGTAACAACGTCGCAAAAATGTCCATCAGAAGTTAAGGCATTAACTACAGTCTTTGCACTTACTTGATCATCTTCAATTAATAATATACGCATATTTTACACCCCATAAATAATTTATAATTTTAGTAATATATATAACTAAGGAAAGTAACAAATCAAATTTTTATTAATGAATAATAGAAATTACACTTATTAATTAATAGTTAATATGTCGTTCCAAAATTATACAAATAGATCTAAAATACAATAGATATACTATAATAATACTATTTTTAGTAAATATTGAATAGAAGCTATTTTATTAAAAGAATACTTAGGTTAATAGATATTTAAACTATTTTATACTTTTATGTTATATTTTTAATTTACTTATTCTACAGTTTTAAATTATAAGTAATACTTTCAGGAATATTGAGTGGTAATATCAGTTTTAGGTGCTGGCGCATGGGGTACAGCAATTGCGATTTCATTAAGTAGTAAGAAAAATGTAATTTTGTGGACTCGCAATAAGGCCATGTTTGAATCAATTAAAGAGAAAAGAGAAAGTGACAAGCTACCTGATTGTCCAATTTCTGATAATGTATCAGTAAAATTAGCTATTGAAGATGCAGTTAATGTTTCAGTAATAATTCTAGCTGTTCCCACTCAGTCTCTAAGGGAGATATGTCATCAATTGAATGATTGTAACCTAAAAAAAAATGTAGCAATAATTTTGGCTTGTAAGGGAATAGAAAAATCTACATTAAAATTACCTAGTGAAGTAGTCAATGAAGTTTTACCTAATAATCCTCTTGCTGTTTTTTCTGGTCCTAGCTTTGCTATAGAAGTTGCAAGAAAATTACCATATTCGATGGTTCTTGCATGTCAAAATGAAGTATTAGGTTCAAAATTAGTATCAGAGCTACAGCAAGAAAATATTAAATTGTACCTTAGTAGCGATGTTATAGGAATACAGGTTTGTGCAGCGTTAAAGAATGTTTTTGCTATAGCATGTGGGGTTGTTCTAGGTAGGTTTGGGTTTAATGCTCATGCAGCATTAATTACGAAAAGTATGAGTGAAATTAAGGCTTTATACTCAGCAAAAGTTGGTGACGGCAATGTAGATATAAATACACTACTTGGACCAGCATGCTTAGGCGATTTGGTTGTGACATGCACATCATTAAATTCAAGAAATCTATCTTTTGGATCTAAAGTAGCTAATAGTAATGGTTCTAGTGCTCAGCAGATTTTATCAGAAGGTAAGTCGGTAATTGAAGGTTTTAACACTGCTAAGTCTGCATTTGATTTAGCAGAAAAGCTAAAGATAAAAATGCCCATATGTGAAGCGATCTATAGATTGCTATATGAAAATACTTCTGTAGAAGATACTATTTCTGTTCTTGTAAATTAGTTTTATATTTCGGTATATTGTGAAATTTTTATATAAATTAATATCAACATGGTGGCTATCTGGCACGGTAAAAAACATGCCAGGTACTATAGGCAGCTTGGCTGCTTACCCAATTGTTCCTATATTACTCAATGACAGAATTTTAGGTACAGCAATTATTTTTTTTTTATTCTTAGTTGGATTATGGTCTACAGGCAATTATATACAACATTACAAAGCTCCGCATGATCCAAAAGAGGTAGTAATTGATGAAGTAGTTGGTCAATTGCTGACAGTACTTCTAGTTTCAATATTATTAGAACAAGAAATGAATAGCTCTGTATTGTTGGTGTGCTTTTTCTCCTTTAGGTTTTTTGATATAATAAAAGTGTGGCCTATAAATTTGATTGATAAAAATACAAAAGGTCCTTTAGGTATTATGCTAGATGATGTTGTAGCTGCAATTTTAGCCTTTGTTTTTATAGGAGCCTTTTATTGTTTATTGTTGGTTTATGCAGAATAAAAAAATTTGTTATTCAAGCTTAATTATTCAGAACCTAAAGGATTATATACTTTATGCAACGAATTTGTCCAAGTGGGAAATACATGACGAATTTTATAATGTTATATTTACAGTAAATGGTACCAGAGAATCGTTATTTAATTTTGTGTTTTGTGAAGATCAATGTACTGAGCTTTCCATATACAGAACTCTAAATTATCTCAAAGCACGAAATATAGAAGCAACATGGATAATAAGTCCACGTATAAAAATAGGGGGTATTTTAGAAAAATGCGAAATAAAACACGTTAGCACACCAAAAAAAGTTTTACTCAATATAAAAGATTATTTTTTGCCTGATGATGCTGTTCCAAATTTGAAGTTCAATGTTGTAAATAGTAGTGAGCTCTTAGAGCAATTAGATTTACACACTTCTAAAATTTTTTATCATAGAATTAGTATTGTTAGCACATTTTTTCGCCAATTATCGAATTATGATGATAAGAGCTCAAGGTTAAGATTTTTTCTTGTAATGCTAAATAACGAAATTGTTGGAACATGCGGTCTTTATATTCAAGACAGCATAGCTGGTTTTTATAGTGATGGAGTTTTACCAATTTACAGGGGTCGTGGAATAGGAACTCAAATGGTTCTAGAAAGAATAAAGATAGCTAGGCAATTTGAATGCAAATACATAGTAGCACATTGCATGAAACCTTCTGTAAACCTTTATAAAAGATTAGGCTTTAGGGTATTGGGCAATCTTCACTTATATACCTCTTCAGTACAATCTCTTTGCTGAGAGGTTATAAATTTTTATATTTGTTTTAGAATGCTATGTTTTTTTTGTATGAAATAGTTTTACTACTAATTCTAGTATTCTTCTTTTTCTCATATTCTAAATTAAAAATTAGTAATAAAATTAAGGACTTACAACATCAAAATGTTATCATAAATAATTTAATAGATACTGTAAATGATGGATTTTATATTTGGGACGCAAAAAAACGTATAGAAAAATTTTCTCCCAATTTACTAATTTTGCTTAATACTGTTTTTTATTCATTTAATGAGTTTGTAAATTTTTTTGAGCAATCAGAAAGCTTAATTAAAAGTTTTGCTGAGGCAAAGGAAATAAATAAATCTTTTACTCTAGATTTAAAGTCAAAAGACAGTGAGGTTTATTGCACATGTTATGGTAAAAGCATAATAGATTATTCTAATAATGTGATTGGTGTGTTGTTGTGGATAAGGAATATCTCCGATTATAAGATAAAAGCTAATGAACTTGAGTTAGAAAATAGTAAGCTTATGCGAGAATTGGAGAACTATAAAAAAATTTTTGACTCTTTACCATTTCCAATACTGAAGCACAATAAGAATAAAAAAGTAAGGTTTTATAACTTATTTTATGATAAATATATAGGCAGCTCTAAAAAATTTACTGTTGCGAGTGGCTCCTATAACGTAAAACCAGGAGAGTGTGTAATAACTTACAAGAACGAACCTAAGGTTTTTAATTTTGTTGAAGTTCCAATGCAAAATTCTAATAGCATAGTAATGTATGGAAAAGATATTAGTGATGAAAAAAAATTACATACTGAGCTAAGCAATTGTTTAGCTGCACAAGAAAGTTTGCTTGAGAAACTATCGATTGCTGTAGCGATATATAGTAAGAATCAAAAGCTAAAATTTTATAATAATGCTTTTATAAAAACTTTTCAGTTTGATCCAAAATTTTTGGAGTCTTATCCAACTTATCACGAGATTATGCTTCACCTATTTGAATCTAAAAAGCTTTTAGGAAAAAATGATTTTCAAACTATTAATAATCAAAGACATGAGTTGTTCAAAAGATTACTGGAATCATATGGTGAAACAATACATTTCATGAACGGAAGAACGTTTAGAGTATTAACAATACCCTATGCTTCAGAGGGTCTACTATTTTCTTACGAAGAGTGCCAGAAATAACACTCAAATTCCTCCTCTCTCTACCATAAGCTGTTTTACTTTCGCTATCGCTTTTGCTGGGTTAAGACCTTTCGGGCAGGTTTTTGTACAATTCATTATTGTATGACAACGATACAACTTAAATGGGTCGTTTAAAGAAGCAAGTCTTTCTTCTTTCTTATTATCACGACTGTCAGCAATCCATCTATAAGCTTGCAGTAATATCGCTGGCCCTAAAAATTTATCACCATTCCACCAATAGCTTGGGCAACCAGTCGAACAGCAAGCACATAGTATACAATCAGACAGACCATCCAATTTTTTTCTATCTTCAGGAGATTGAAAGTATTCTTTATTTTGTAAGGCAGATTTATCTGTTTGTAACCAAGGTTTAATCGATTTGTATTGCTCATAAAATTGGCTTAGATCTGGAACTAGATCCTTTACTATATACATATGAGGTAGTGGATATATTTTTACTTCACCTTTTATATCATGTATAGATTTAGTGCATGCGAGAGTGTTGGTACCATCAATATTCATTGCACAAGATCCGCATATTCCTTCTCTGCAAGAGCGTCTAAAAGTTAAGGTTGAATCTATTTCATCCTTTATTTTTATTAATGCATCAAGTACCATAGGGCCACAATTATCCATATCGATAAAAAATGTGTCTATTCTTGGATTTTTATCATCATCAGCAGACCAACGATAAATTTGAAATCTTCTAATATTTTTTGCTCCAGTAGGAGTAGGATAAACCTTGCCCTTTTTATTAACTTTAGAATTTTTTGGTAAAGAAAACTGAACCATATTGCTTACCTTTTACAGCTAAAACCCCTTTTTTGTAAATAACATATTTTGGTATTATCTACCATACTTTTCCTTTTCAAATTCAAGCAAAGCTAAAATCTTGCTCTCTAAACTTTTCATTATAATTTCTTCATCTTCTTTTTGATGATCATAGCCAAGTAAATGCAGCAATCCATGAACTAACATGTGTGCAGTGTGAGTGAGGATAGATATACAGTACTCATGAGACTCTCTTTCTATTGTATCTACTGCAATTGCTATGTCTCCTAGATCACATTCACTAGATAACTGTTCGCATGGAAATGATAGTACATTAGTTGGCTTATCTATTTCTCTAAACTTAAGATTAAGTTGATGTAGCAAGTTATCATCAGCGAGAGCTATTGATATATTTGGTTTATAATGATCTATTTTTAATTCTTTTAGAGAAGCATTAATAATATTTAATACAAAACTCTGTGGGTCCTTCGTAATACTATGCCACCTCTTATCAAGAATGCTCACTTCTAACATTCGCTCATCCTTATTATTTCATTCCACTCAGTCTCTAAAACCGGAGAAACTGATAAACGTGATTGTTTTAATATAACCATATTTTTTAAAAGTGGGTTTTGTTTTATACTACTTAACGTGACTTGATTATTTAAAGGTTTTAAAAGCTTTACATTCACTAGTCCAAATTTGGAATTATAAACATGATAATACTCCTTTAATACTTCAACTATTCCAAGTATAACTCTCTCTTTACCTGTATGATAAAAAAATGCAAGATCGCCTAATTTCATAGCTCTCATGTAATTTTGAGCTTGATAATTGCATACACCATTCCACTGCGTCACCTGCTCCTTTTCCATTTTTTGCCACGAGTATTCACTTGGCTCTGACTTTAGTAGCCAAAATTGCATTATTTTTTTCTTCTTAAATAAGCTGGTATATCATAAACATTGCTGCCCCACTTAACTCTTTCATTTGTTTGCTCAGTTGAAGCATATTCTTTTGTTTCTGATATTGGAATTTGATTATAAGGCCATTTAAAATTTTTTTCCTCTGCTGGGATCTTGTTTTGATTAACAGATGAATTGTTGTTACAGCTATCAATGCCAGTTGCAAGAACAGAAACTCTAACTCTTCCCTCCATCGCCTGATCAAAAGTAGCACCAAATATTATATTTGCATTTTCATCCACTTCTTCACGTACTCTATTGGCTGCAGCATCAACTTCAAATAAAGTCATATCTCCACCACCAGTAATATTAATCAATATTCCTTGTGCACCTTTCATTGATACATTATCAAGTAATGGATTAGATATCGCAGCCTCTGCAGCACTAATTGCCCTATCTTCTCCTTCTGCCTCTCCAGTACCAATCATTGCTTTACCCATCTCACTCATTACTGTTTCTATATCAGCAAAATCAAGATTAATCAGTCCTGGCATGATCATCAAATCAGTTACTCCTCTTATGCCAATATGCAGAACATTATCGGCGAGTTGAAATGCGTCAGCAAATGTAGTTTTCTCGTTAGCAATTCTAAATAAATTTTGATTGGGAATGACAATAAGTGTATCTACGTATTTTTGCAACTCTTCAAGTCCAAGCTCTGCAATGCGCATACGTCGCACACCTTCAAAACCGAACGGCTTAGTTACAACTCCAACAGTCAGTATCTTTTTTTCTTTTGCTCCTTTATCTTTAACTACCGCTCTTGCTTCTCTTGCTGCTTTTGCAATTACCGGTGCAGCACCTGTTCCAGTACCACCACCCATACCTGCTGTGATAAAGAGCATATGGCTATCTTTTATATGCTCCATAATCTCATCAATTGATTCTTCTGCTGCACCTTTACCAACATCAGGCAAAGCACCAGCACCAAGGCCCTTAGTTAAGTTAATACCAAGTTGAATTTTTTTATCACATAACGACTTCTCTAACGCTTGAGCATCGGTATTTGCTACAACAAAATTTACCCCTTGCAAATTGGATTGGATCATGTTGTTTACAGCATTTCCACCAGCACCACCCACTCCCACAACGGTAATTCTTGGGTGTAATATAGGTAACTCTGGTAGACTAAGGTCAATTGACATTCAAATTACTCAAATATTAGTGAATTCACTTGATAACAAGTTACTGCTTTTTTAACAATATGCAAACATTTTTCATTTTGACATACACAAACAGTAAACAAGATTTACTTATTCTTAACATTGTTAATCAGTAGGTATAATAATTGCAGGCTTTCAAACAGCACTACTTAGAATGCAAAAAAAAATTGTGAAAAAGGGATAGAAGCCTATCCCTTTTTATTGAAAACTGCTACTAGCTTTTCGCAGTTCCTTTTTGTACCCCAAGTACTTGTTTGATCTCGTCTAATTGGGTTTCTGGTTGTTCACCATTAAGCAATTTACCTGCTTTCTCAATTTGATTTGCCTTACTACTGTTCATATATGCATACACAGGTGCAGTTATTAAAGCTGCTACTGCAGCAAGAACTACCAAACTAGCAACAAGTGGATGAGCAACTGCAAATGCAGAAATTGCAGTAATAGCAGGACTAACAAGTGTTGCAGCTTTTGTTCCAACTTTACCAACAAAAGTTGTATAAGCTGGGCTTAAGAGATAAGCAGCTGTAAGCGAGGCTACTGCTGCAATTGCTACAAAAGTAGCAGCTGTTTTATACGGGTGTTTTGTTACAAAACCATAACCCTGATTATAAACTTCTTTAACTTTACCTTTCATTGTTTCTACTGTCGGCATAACTCTACTCCAAAAATATTAAAATTTCACTAAGGGTAGTATATGGCAAAAAAAAGTTTCCTGTCAAGTAAATTAACTTATTTATACATTCTTATTCTGTAATTTAGTGCTTCTGCAATATGTGCTCTTTTTATTTCCTCACTTTTCGCAAGATCTGCAATGGTTCTTGCAACTCTTAATATGCGTATGTAGCCTCGATTGGAAATGTAATTTTCTTTCAGTACGTATTTTAGTAATTCTAATCCTTCCTCGTCTGGCTTAGTTAATGCTTCACCACTTACTTCTGCATTACAATAAATATTCAATTTACTATAACGCTCAGCTTGAATTTTCCTCGCTGCTATCACTCTTTTTCTAATATTTTCAGTGCTTTCTCCTTCTGAAGAAATTTCAGGAGAGAGTATACTAACGTTTGGCATTTCAATGCATATGTCTATTCTATCAAGCAAAGGTCCTGATATTTTATTTCTATAATCTGTGCCGCATTTTGGAGCTTTGTTGCACGATCTACTTGCATCACCTAAGTAACCGCACCTGCAGGGATTCATTGCAGCTATAAGTTGAAAATTAGCTGGATAAGTAATGTGAGCATTTGCCCTTGCGATAGTGACTTTTCTATCTTCAAGTGGTTGGCGTAGAGAATCAAGCACAAGCCTTGGAAATTCAGGTAGCTCGTCAAGAAATAACACACCATTGTGAGCCATGGTAATTTCCCCAGGCTTTGCATTTCTTCCTCCTCCTATCATCGCTGACATCGAGCATGAGTGATGAGGTTCACGAAAGGGACGAGTTACTTTAAATGTTTCGTTACTGGCTTTTGTTATGCTAGAGATGATATTAACATCAATCATCTCTTGTTCAGTCAAATCGGGTAATAGCCCTATAAATCGCTTAGCAAGCATTGACTTTCCAGTACCAGGAGGTCCAACAAGAAGCATATTGTGTCCACCTGCTGCTGCAATTTCAGCTGCTCTTTTTGCAACAACTTGACCTTTAATATCCTTTATATCTGGAACTGAATTTTTTTCTTTGGGTGCAGCGCTATAGTTAAAAGTTACCGGCTGAATTAACTGCTCACCCTTAAAATGTCTGATAATATCGGTTAATTTCTCTATAGCTAGAATAGAAACATTCTTTACCCATGAAGCTTCTACTCCATTTCCCCTTGGGCAAATTACTCCTTTATTTGCCTGTTTTGCATTGATTGCTGTTGGAAGTACTCCTGAGATTGGTATGACTCTGCTGTCTAGTGCAAGCTCGCCCATAATTATATAAGACTGAACTTTTTCAACTGGTATCACATTCATTACAACAAGTAATCCAACAGCAATAGCTAAGTCATAATGACTACCTTCTTTAAGCAAATCCGCAGGGGAAAGATTAACTGTGATTCTTTTTGGAGGTAACAGAAGATTGATTGAATTTAACGCTGCTCTGATACGCTCTCTGGATTCTGCAACAGTTTTATCCGGCAGTCCAACAATATTAAAAGCTGGAATACCATTTGCCATGTGAATTTGTGCATTAACATTTACTGTGCTGGTTCCCTGAAGTGCAACGGTATTTATATTTGCAATCATACTATATTATATAAAGTTATTAATATAATATATTGACAAAGTAACGAAGTAAACAGTAGCTGTTAAAAGTGGTTTAATTTAGCAAAAAAGTGTAGTACTCTATCACTTTGCTGATTATATATGTTTATAAGAATAATCGCTTTTCTTTTGCTATATTCAAGCGCAGTTTTCTGTAGTGATTGTAACTTTAACTTACCGTATCGTGGGCTCAATTGTGATTTGGATCTATCATATAAAAATTTAAGTAATATAAAGAAATTATTGAATAACAACGATAAGTTCGTTGCGCTTACGTTTGATGATGGTCCATCTTATAATAGATCGGGAGATATTATTAATATTCTGGAGAGCAATAAAACAAAAGCGACATTTTTTTTGCTTGGTGAACGCATAAATAAAAAAACATCTAAAATAGTAGAAAAGATCCATCAAGCAGGTCATGAATTAGGTAATCATTCTTGGTCGCATAGGAAGTTGACATCACTTTCAAGTGAGGAGCAATTGCAAGAACTGGAAAGGACAAATGTGGCAATTAAAAATGCAACAGAACAGAATGTAAAATGGTTTCGCCCACCATATGGATGTCATAACGATAATTTGATCGAAAATACTAATCGATTAAATATGTATTCCATATTATGGACAGTCGATTCTCTGGATTGGCAAGGTGATAAATCAGAGATTTTGGTTGAAAGAGTTTTAAGCAATGTACATAATGGAGCGATTATATTGTTCCATGATCACGATAACAAATCAAATACAGTTGAAGCTTTACCTCAGATTATTGAAATACTAAAAAAATCGGGTTATGAGCTTGTTACCTTAAGTGATTGGGAAAAGAGGATTTGTGATGTGGTGAAAGCTAGAAATATGCCAATAAAAGGAGAAGGAGTGCGTTCTAAAGGAATTCTATGTGGACAAAAAACAAGGTCTTCAACCGTAGGTCATTCATATTAGGTGGTATTCAGCTTACTATTTCTGCTATTTTTAGTTATAGGTTGTATACTTTACAAGTACGAGATAGACAAAAATATGAAGTGCTATCCAATAATAATAGGATAAAAGTTGTTACTATTGTGCCTAAACGAGGCAGGATTTTGGATAGGAATAGCGTTGAACTCGCAGTAAACAAAATTTCGTATATTGTTTTGTTTGATGGGCAAAAAAACTTTACTAGGGAAGTTGACTTGCAGATGTTATCGGAAATTAAACCTGATGCGATAAAATCATCAGAAAGAAGAATAACTGCTCTTTATAAACGTTACTACCCATTTGGTTCGATATGTTCTCATATAATCGGATACACGAAAAGACAGCAAGGCATAAACGAAGCAGGGGTTAGTGGCATTGAATATACATATGATGATATATTAAAAGGCAGGACAGGCAAGTCTGAGCAGGAAATAAATTCTAAGAAGCGTATCATGAGAGAGTTGTCTAGCATACCTCAACAAGACGGACAAGATGTACAGCTGACAATTGATGTTGATTTACAGAAAAAAATCGCAGAGATATTTAAAGACCACCAAGGTTCCACAGTGGTAATTGATGTAAATAACGGAGAAATTTTAGCATTGTATAACTCACCTTCTTACGATAATAATCTTTTCACTAGCAGATTATCAAATGAAACTTGGGAAAGTTTAAATATTCCTTCGTTACCGCTTGTAAACCGTGCATTATCATATCAAATTCCACCTGGTTCAATATTTAAAATAATAGATGCGCTTGCGGGTTTAAAAGATGGAATAATAACACCAGAAGAAAAGTTCTCGTGTAGGGGCTATATGAAAATAGGTGAACGAAAATTTCGTTGCCTAAAAAGCAAAGTCCATGGATATGTATCTTTAAACGAGGCAATGGCCTTCTCATGCAACACTTACTTTTATAATATAGGAAAAAAAATAAATGTAGATTCTCTACTAGAAATGGCTAGCAAATTTGGTATAGGAAGTGGACCATTAATTGGAATGTTTAAGGAAGAAGCTCCGGGATTGTTGCCTGACATGAATTGGCGTGCACGCAAGCTATATTCAGAGTGGTATTTAGGTGATACCATTAACTTAGTTATAGGACAAGGGTATTTACTTACAACGCCATTACAGCTTGCGGTTCTTGCAGCGAGGGTTGCAACAGGAAAGGAGGTAATTCCCCACATTGAGATGAGTAAATCAGGGCAAGACTTTCTTGATATTGATGTGAATCATGAGCATCTTAGTGTGGTTCGAAAAGCTATGTTTGACGTGGTGAATTCTAACTATAGAAAAGGACTAGGCAGTATACAAATTGCTGGCAAAACCGGTACACCAGAGATAAACTCTAAAGGTGAAAGTCATAAATTGTTTATCGCTTATGGCCCCTACCATGATCCGCGCTATGCAATCTCAGTGTTTATAGAACATGGTAAAACTCCACGCCAAGATGTTGCAATTGCTAGTGAGATATTGCAATATATGCTTGAAAAATGAACTTATGAAATTGCCATATATGTTACTTGTAATTTATATATTCAAATCAGAGCTTTGAGGTTAAAAAAAAGAAACGAAAATTGCATAAACCTTTTCAATTTAGTGCTTTAATGTTTCTGATGAAGGGAAGGTATTATCCTTATTTTCTATGGAGCTAGACACACTAATTTCGTTATTATCATCAATTGAAGTAATAGGGTGCATCAAAGCAACTTTTATAACTTCATCAATATTCTCAGCAAAAATTACATTGATTTCTTCTTTTATATTTGCAGGAATCTCTTGCATATCTTTCTCATTTTCACTTGGTATAATCACAGTTTTGATTGATCCTCTTAGCGCAGCAAGCAATTTTTCTCTCAAACCCCCAATAGCCAACACTCTACCACGCAATGTTACTTCACCTGTCATAGCAACACTTTTGTTAACTGGTATATTTGTCATAAGAGAAACAATAGATGTACATACTGCACTGCCAGCAGAGGGACCATCTTTTGGCACAGCACCCTCAGGTACATGCAAATGTATATCATTATTTTGAAATTTTTCGGGTTTTATACCGAAAAATAAACAATTTGATCGCACATAACTATACGCAGCTTTTATAGACTCTTGCATAACCTCTCCAAGCTTTCCTGTGTATTTTATTTCCCCCTTGCCCGGAATTAGGACTGACTCTATCATTAAAATATCACCACCTGTTTCAGTATAGGCGAGACCAGTTACTACCCCTACCAAACTCTCATTTTCTGCAATGCCAAAG
The DNA here is from genome assembly GCF_053891855.1 of Wolbachia endosymbiont of Protocalliphora sialia. Lineage (NCBI taxonomy): Bacteria > Pseudomonadati > Pseudomonadota > Alphaproteobacteria > Rickettsiales > Anaplasmataceae > Wolbachia > Wolbachia endosymbiont of Protocalliphora sialia. Next base: position 62,616 of record NZ_JAIUJX010000001.1, on the reverse strand, counting down.
GTATACTTACGTACCCCTAGGTAATCTTGTAAATTACCAACCTCTACGGATATTTTCTTATTTTTATCAGTTAATATTGCTTTAACTGCTTTTCTCATGAGCTTTGCAAGTTCCCTTTCCATGCTTCGCACGCCGCTCTCACGTGTATATAAACGTATCAACTCGTATAATGCTTCATTAGTTATTTTCCACTCCTTCTGATGCAAACCATGCTCTTTTTTTAATTTTGGAATAAGGTGATGCGTAGCAATACTGATCTTCTCATCTTCGCTATATCCAGATAATTGTATAATTTCCATCCTATCACGCAAAGGATGTGGCAAATTTAAGCTGTTTGCCGTAGCTACAAACATTACACTTGAAAGATCAAATTCAACTTCCAAGTAATGATCCGTAAAGTGTTTATTGTGCTCAGTATCCAAAACCTCAAGTAATGCAGATGCAGGATCACCACGCGAATCAGAACCCATCTTATCTATTTCATCAAGCAGAAAAAGCGGGTTGCATGAATTAGCTTTTTTCATGTGTTGAATGATTTTACCAGGCATTGAGCCAATATAAGTTTTTCTGTGTCCTCGTATTTCAGACTCATCACGTATACCACCAAGAGATATGCGAACAAAATCTCTTCCTACTGCTTTTGCCATAGACTTAGCTAAAGAAGTTTTACCAACACCAGGTGGTCCAACTAAGCAAAGTATAGGACCCTTTATCTCTTTTACTCTCTTTAATACTGCTAAAAATTCTATTATTCTATCTTTTACTTTCTCTATGCCATAATGATTTTCATCTAAGATTTTTTTAGCCGCATTTAAGTTAATTTTTGCATCTTTGTACTTTCCCCATGGCAAATCAAGCAACCAATGCAAGTAACTAGATATAACTGTTGCTTCAGGAGAAATGGGATTCATTTTCTTATATCTCTTTAAGTCAGTTATGGCTTTCTTTTTTGCTTCCTCAGAAAGCTTTGTTTCATTTATCTTTTTTTCAAATTCATTGAGTATATTCCCTTCATCTCCATTTTCAAACTCACCTAATTCTTTCTGTATAGCTTTTAATTGCTTATTAAGGTAATAAACTTTTTGAGTACTTTCAATCTGTGATTTAATTGTCTTATACAAGCGGTTTTGTGCACTCAAAATACTTATTTCTCTCTCAATAAGAGCAAAAACTTTTTTTAAACGCTCTTTTGGGTTATAAACTTCAAGTATGTTTTGCTTATCTGATACCTTTATATTTAAGTGCGAAGCTATCATATCTACAATTTGATTAACCTCTTTAACTTGATCAATGGGGTCAATAATAATCTCGGGTCGACTTTTCTTGCTTAGTTTACACCAATTGTCGAATGCATCTATAACAGAACGCCTTAAAGCTTCTAAATCAATATTATCTTCATTTTCTCCATACTCATAATGACCATCTAACGCTACTCTGGCCTGTAACAAAGTGTGAGAGCTAATATATTCTATAACTCTTCCCCTTCTTACCCCATGAATCATGACTTTTACTGCATTGTCAGGCAGTTTTATTAATGGTTGTATAATGTTTGCTAACACGCCTACTTCATAAAGATTCTCTGGCTCTGGATTATCAATAGAACCATCTTTTTGTGCTATGAGAAAAATCTCGTTTTGGTGACTACTGCTACTTATTGCATACTCTAGTGCATGAACAGATTTTTCTCTACCTACGAATAAAGGCAACATTATATTTGGAAAAATTACTACATCTCTTAGAGGTAATACTGGTAATACAGTAGAATTAAAGTTTACAGCACGTCCAATACTCATAATATATGCCTCAAATTAATCATTAACCGTTATAACACTACCCTTATTATTATGATTAATCGTCGCTTTGCCTAATTCTACCATTTTCTTAGTAACCGTTATAGTGCTACCTTCAAAACCTCCGTTGCCGGATATATACATAACATCAAGTAAAAGTGACTCTAAGATAGCACGTAACATCCTTGCACCTGTTTTATAGCTTATAGCTTTTTTAGCAATAGCTGATATTGCTTCATCTGAAAACTCAAGGTTTACTTTACTAAATGCAAGCAATGCTTTATATTGTTTTACTAGCGCATTTCTTGGCTCTGTCAACACATGTATTAAATCCTCGTGATCCAGCTCATCTAGAACAGCAGTTATTGGAACCCGTCCTACAAATTCGGGTATCAAACCGAATTTGATTAAGTCCTCAGGTTGAGCATTGCGTAAAGCATTTTTTTTCTTTTGTGCTTTAGACTGACTTATATCTGCTCCAAAGCCAACTGATGTTCCCTTTTTTCTTGCCTCAATAATTTTATTTAGGCCTTCAAAAGCTCCTCCACAAATAAATAGTATGTTACTAGTGTCTACTTGTATAAACTCTTGTTGCGGGTGTTTTCGCCCTCCTTGTGGAGGAACATAAGCAACCGTACCTTCCATGATTTTTAGTAGAGCTTGTTGGACCCCTTCACCTGAAACATCACGGGTTATTGAAGCGCTTTCAGACTTTCTTGTGATCTTGTCTATTTCATCGATAAACACTATACCATGCTGTGCCTTTGCAACATCATAATTTGCAGCTTGTAATAGACGTGACAACACGCTTTCTACATCATCACCTACATAACCTGCCTCAGTCAAAGTTGTCGCATCGGCCATAGCAAATGGCACATCTGAAACTTTAGCAAGTGTTTTTGCTAGCAAAGTCTTACCAGAACCAGTAGGGCCAATAAGCATTATATTTGACTTCTCAATTTCAATATCACTTATAGAATGAAGTTGCACCATGGATTGACAATGGTTATACATAGCCACAGATAAAACGTGTTGCGCATGTTCCTGACCTACAACATGCTTACTAAGAAAATTTTTTATATCTTCAGGTTTCTTTAGTAATAGCTTCATATCAGATATATGATCTGAATTAAAAGCTCTCTCTTTCTTTTGACTTATTGCTTTATGGGATAACTCTATGCATTCATTACAAATGAACACCTTTAAACCATCTGAAGAGTTAGTAATCAATTTATCTACTTCGTTTTGTGCCTTGTTACAAAAAGAACAGTAGTGTAAATCATTATTGTTATCCATTAAACTACCTTTTGTTTAACTTTAATATTTTCAATCTTCATATCTTTACGCTCAGCTATTACTCTGTCAATTAAGCCAATTTTCATTGCTTCTTCAGGATCCATGAATTTATCTCTTTCCATCATTCCTTCAATTTTCTTTAGTGAATTTCCAGTATGTTTTTCATAAATTTGATTTAGTTTTTTCTTAACTCGCAAAATTTCATTAGCATGTATCTCTATGTCAGTTGCTTGACCTTGATAACCACCAGATGGCTGATGTATCATAATTCTTGAATGAGGTAGCGAGTAACGTTTACCCTCCGCACCAGCTGTAAGCAACAAAGAACCCATAGATGCAGCTTGACCTATACACAAAGTTGAAACGTCTGGATTTATATACTGCATTGTATCGTAAATCGACAAACCAGCAGTTACAACACCACCTGGTGAGTTAATATACATACAAATGTCTTTATCGGGATTTTCCGATTCTAAAAATAAAAGCTGTGCTACTATTACGCTGGCCATGTTGTCTTCAATAGGGCCAGTTACGAAAATTATTCTTTCTTTTACTAGCCTTGAATATATGTCATAAGCCCGCTCACCGCGACTAGTTTGTTCAACTACAATTGGTATAAGAGTCATACCTTTTCCTATCAAATATTATCAAATAATTCCTTTAATTCTTTCACAGAAACAATCTGTTCTTCTTTACTAACTTTTTCTATCATATAATCTGTCACTTTATACTCAAGCGCTTGCCCTCTAACTAATTCCTGAAATTGTCCATCTGATTTAAAATGTTTAAATACTCTGTCAAATGATACATCTTTACTGACATATTGATTTACAATAACGTTCATAATATCATTTTGAGTTAATGATATTTCATATTCTTTACTGAACTCCATAAATAGCATTGCAAGCTTTACACGTCTTTCAGCTTCTTTACAAGAATCACCTTTAGCATTCAACTCTCTTTCCACTCTCTGCTGTTCCTGTTTTACTACTTCTATAGGCAAATCAAAACTATAACTAGCATCCAAACAATCAAATAGCTCTTTCTTAATTAAGAGATCTCCCATTTTTTTACACTGATTATCAATTACTTCTTTTACATGATTTATTAGCGAAGAATGATCTTCAAAACCAATTCCCCTAGCTATTTCATTATCACTTTGCAAATCTTTGGCAATCTGAATATCATTGACTCGAACAGAAAAAGCAGCCTCCTGCCCCGCAAGGGAAATTACCTGGTAATCTTCAGGAAATCTCAACTTAAAGCTTTTTGTTTCCCCTTTTTTCATGCCAATTAATTGATCTTCAAAACCATTTATAAATGTTCCAGATCCTAAATTAACAGTAAAGTTTTTGCCACTTCCACCTTGAAAGAGCTTATTTCTAATTCGCCCTTCAAAGTCAATTATCAGTTTATCCTCGTTTTTTGCTTGATAAGAAACATCATCAACAGAGACAAAGTTAGGAAATTTTGTTTTTATAGAATCAATAAATTCTTTTATGTCTCCCTCTTTGATTTTTGCCTTAACTTTCTTCAAATTTATTTTATCAAGATCTATCACTGGCACTTTTGGCATCGATTCAAAAGATAATTTGTACAGAAAGTCGCCTTTTTCATCCTTTTTATCCAGGTTTGGTAATGACATAATATCAACCTTAGGATGGATGTGAGACTTAACTTCGATTTTTTTCATTAAATCACTTGAGCAATAGTCAATCGTATCGTTTATCACATATTCCAAAGCTTCGTTTTTATAATTTGTAACAACAAGATCGTAAGGGATCTTTCCTGATCTAAATCCAGGCAATTTTGCATTCTTCGCTATTTCTTGTAATCTAGAGTTTATCTTTTGTTCTATATAATCACTACTAACTGTGATTTCATACTCATACTTTAGTTTATCTACACTAAGTTCCTTATAGGTATATATATTACTTAATGTATCTGCTTCGACTGCATTTTGAGGTATATTACTAGACATTACAACCTGTTATCAATATTTTATTTATGTTTTAATAAAGCCACTTTACCAGAATTTAAGTTAAATACAATCCTTAAGAACAGGTTCTTATACAAACAAAAGTGTACTTAGTGATTATAAATTTTCTCTTAAAACCTGAGTTACATGACTTTAAGTGCGGATAGAGGGACTTGAACCCCCACGAGCAAGCTCACCAGGACCTAAACCTGGCACGTCTACCAATTTCGCCATATCCGCAAGAGCCCTTCATTAACTTATAGATAACCACTTCTGTCATCTTATACAATTTAAAGATTAGATCTTAGTACCACAGACTGAACTTATAATACTGGTTAACTCCACTATGAATCTAAGCCTGAATTACTTTAACTAACACTATTAAGATAAGTACTGTCTTAGAAATATTCAAGGCTTATTCAATTTATAGTATTTACACAATAAAAAAAGCTTATTAATATTCTTTAATTAAGGCTCTAAACTCTGGAAATTAATAATGAGATTAATAGCAAGCTTCTTACTCGCAATTTTTCTGATTACACAGAGTGGCTGTACGGCTCTTGTAAGTGGTATAGTGGTAACAGCAACTGCAGCGGCTACATCAATAACAATGCAAGATAAATCCTTGGGAAACATTATTGATGATACAACTATAGTAATAAGAATCAATAAGGGACTCTTAAAGCACGGACTGTTCTCATCTATAAAAGTTAAAGTGAGTGAAGGAAGAGTATTACTCATTGGAAATGTTGATAATCATGAAAAGCAACTCACAGCAGAGAAAATAGCTTGGCAGCAAAAAGAGATTAAAGAAGTGATAAATGAAATAAGAGTCACACCAATTAAAATGGCTTCTATGCTAGATGTTACTGTAGATGGTATGATAACAGCAGAGATAAGCACAAGGCTTTTGGGAAAAAGAAATATTAAATCAATTAATTATAGTGTTAATACAGTTGATAGAGTCGTTTATTTGATGGGCATAGCTCAAAATAAGGCAGAATTAAAAGCTGTAATAGCAATTGCAAGAAAAGTAAAAGGAGTAAAGCAAGTTGTAAGTTATGTGAGATATAGACATAGCAAATTGCGCCATTGATGAAAATTTACTTGAGTGTTAGTATCATGTAGCTAAGCCATAAAGCTACTTTACAAATTTCGTCAGTTCACTCTTATGGTATGTATAACAATGCTACAAAAAATAATATCATAGAATTCAATAGAATAATTTCTAGAAAATCTCTACATACTAAAAAAGTAAAATGCTATTTAAATAAGCTTAAGAATAAATAGCAAACATCTATATCTTGTGCGACATGGCGTTTTATTCCTGAGATTTTTTTACCAGCGTCATAGCCTTTTTCTTCATCAGTGTCTGCGTTCTTTACACTCTGAGCGTCAATTATGCAAAAGCTGGTTTTTTCTTTCCAAACATTGTTTTGTCGGACCACACTAACTATTTTTTTTAACATGCACTCCAAAATACTTTTTTTTATTTCCTTTTACTTTTTCACTCCATTTTTGAAATAATCATAACAATTGCGCCGTTTTGGGAAACTCTTTTGGTAGCATCCTCCACTGATAAACACTTTTTAGGACGTACAACACTCCGCAAAATATATCATACAAATCAAGTTTTTTTGGTTTTGTTTTTTCCACAAGACTCCAGATCTGGTGAAATAATCTCAAACTTCTCTCGACTTATGTCACTTGGGTATACACTCCTCATATATCCTAATTTATACACTCTATTTCTTACTTTATGCCTTTCTTGAGATTATGAACAGGTTCTTAGAAAGCTAGCGTTCTACTAGTCATGTTCTTTATCTTGCTTTACAACAATGCATCTTTTCATTCCAGCCAAGTCGTATACGTATTCCTGAAAAGCCAGTCCATATAAGGGTATTATTTTGTCAATATTGCTTTGATCTTCGCCTATTTCCAGTATCGCAAACCCATCTTTTTTAAGGCACTTTTTCAATATTGGAAAAATACTCAGGTAACAGCTCAATCCATCGATACCACCATCAAGAGCAATTCTTGGCTCTTTTTGCACTTCAGCTTGCAGATTTTTTAACTTACTTCTTTTAATATATGGAGGATTGCTTATTATGAGATCAAATAAATCTCTACATTCTGTCCACGAATTTGGAAATATTTTAGCTCTGTTGAGAAGATTATGTTTCTTTGTGTTCTGGCAGGTAATTTTGTATGCTTCCAGACTTTTTTCAAAACCAACTCCAATAGCATATTCATACTCACTAAGTATGGAGATCAACAAACAGCCTGTGCCTGTGCCAAAATCTGCAATTTTTATTTTTTGCTTCTTATTTTGGTAATATTTTAACACTGTTGAAATTACTGTCTCACTATCTGGTCTTGGATCTAGAACATGTTGGTTAACTATAAAATTTTTACTCCAGAATTCACGATTACCTATTATTTGCGATATTGGATATCTTTCTGCTCTTTTTTTTGTTAATTTCCAGAATAGAAGCTCTTTGTTTCTTGGTACCTGATTGGTGTGATTCATGATTGTGAATGATCTTTCTACTCCAAGTACGTATTGCATGATGATTTCACAATCCAAATGTGGTGATTCAATTCTATGTGATGATAGTAGCTTTGACCCTTCTTTAATTAAAGCGCTGATTGTTTTCATTATTCTAAAAACGTGTTCCTTGTATGCAAGAACAGCAAAATTGAGTATAGAATTTTGAACTTAGGGTAGCTGCATTAAATCTAAGTGTCAAGAGTAGGATTGTAAAAATCATCTGGCTTTACTGGTAATTCGGTTAGTATTTTTGCATTAATGTTAGAAACTCTTGGCTCTATTATAAGGATTATTTTCTGCATATTCTTTGATAGCCATCACAGTATATTACTTGTTCCATATCTATATTAATTCGACTACAGCAAGTGATAATTTCTTAATATTAAAACCAATATGCGCTTTAGCATATAATTATCAGTAGCTTTCAAAGCAATTAGGCTGAGATTATTTAGAGTAGTAATGTTTATTTTTATATTGACTATTGAGGTTTATTATTTTATAACTAAGACTTAGTTATTTTCAGAGTTTTAAATTTACAGTATATGCCTACGATAAGTCAATTAATATGTAAGGGTAGATCAGGGTTAATTCGCAAGAAGAAGGTGCCAGCTTTGGGAAAATGCAATCCTCAAAGAAGGGGTGTTTGCACTAAGGTATATACTACAACTCCTAGAAAGCCTAATTCAGCACTACGTAAGGTAGCTAGAGTAAAGATTAGTGGATACGGTGAAGTGACGGCTTATATACCTGGCGAAGGTCATAATTTACAAGAGCATTCCGTTGTTTTAATACGTGGCGGGCGAGTTAAGGATTTGCCGGGTGTACGTTATCACATAATAAGAGGTGCTCTTGATCTACGTGGTGTGCAAAATCGAAAGAAAGCTCGTTCAAAATATGGTGTAAAGAAATCTGGTTAAAATTTATGGCACGTCGTAATAAAGCAAAAAAAAGAACAAGCCCTGACTCTCGTTATGGTAGTGTCTTGGTTATGCGTTTTATTAATATAATTATGAAATGTGGTAAAAAATCTATTGCAGAAAAGATTGCTTATAGTGCTTTGTCCTTAGCTGAAAAGAAAATAGGCAAAGATGCCTTATCAATTTTTGAAACAGCAGTAGAAAATGTTACTCCTTCTATAGAAGTGCGTTCTCGACGTATTGGTGGTACAACTTATCAAGTACCTGTTGAAATTCGTCAAGATAGAGCAATTTCTTTGGCATTAAGGTGGATTGCTAGAGCAACTTCTGCTGCTCGAAAAAAGAGTGGTAGAACTACTGTTTATTGTTTGCAGTCTGAAATATTAGATGCTTATAATAAATGTGGTGGTGCATTTAAGGTGTGTGAAGAAAAGTATAAAATGGCTGAAGCTAATAAGGCATTTTCTCATCTTCGTTTTTAATATTAGCTGATTGATTGTGGTATGGAAGTTTTAATATCTAGGTATAGAAATATAGGAATAATGGCTCATATAGATGCTGGCAAGACCACCACAACAGAGCGTATTTTATTTTATACTGGTAAACAAAATAGGATTGGTGAAGTGCACGATGGTGCGGCTTCTATGGATTGGATGGAGCAAGAGAAGGAGCGTGGCATTACAATCACCTCTGCTGCAACAACATGTTTTTGGAATGATCATAGGATTAATATAATAGATACTCCTGGTCATGTTGATTTCACTATTGAGGTTGAGAGATCTTTGAGGGTTTTGGATGGTGCAGTTGCTGTATTTGATGGAGTTGCTGGAGTTGAGCCTCAGTCTGAGACGGTTTGGCGTCAAGCTGATAAATATACCGTTCCTCGTATCTGCTTTGTTAATAAAATGGATAGAATAGGGGCAAATTTTTATCGATGTGTCGATATGATAAAAACGAAGCTTGGCGCATCACCTTTAGTTATTCAGTTGCCAATAGGAAGTGAGAAAGATTTTAAAGGCATAATCGATCTTATTTCTATGAAAGCTATTATATGGCAAGAAGAAACATTAGGCGCTAAATTTTCTTATGAAGATATTCCTTCTGATTTGCTTGATAAGGCTCAAGAGTATCGAAATCTTTTATTAGATGCTGCAGCTGAAATGGATGATGAGGCGATAAATATTTACTTTGAATCTAACGATCTGCCAACTGATTTATTGAAAAAGTGTGTGAGAAGAGGGACCATTAAAGGAAAATTTGTCCCTGTATTATGTGGGTCAGCTTTTAAAAACAAAGGCGTGCAATCACTTTTAGATGGTGTGGTTGATTTTTTACCCTCTCCTATTGATGTTGATGTAATTATTGGAACTGATCCTAAAGATTCAGAAAAGAAAATTGAGATCAAACCTTCAGAAAAAGAGAAATTCGTTGCTCTTGCGTTTAAAGTGATGACGGATAAATTTGTAGGTAGCTTGACGTTTATTCGTATTTATTCCGGTAAGTTAAAATCTAAATCTGCTGTGTTAAATGCTGGAAAGAATGAGACTGAAGGAATTGGTAGAATGTTACTTATGCATGCAAATAACAGAGAAGATATAAACGAAGCTAAAGTTGGTGATATAGTTGCCTTAGTTGGATTAAAGAAAACAATTACTGGTGATACTTTATGTTCATCTGATTTTCCTATACTATTAGAGCGTATGGAATTTCCTGATCCTGTTATTGAAACTGCTATAGAACCGAAAACTACCTCAGATCAGGAAAAATTAGGTGTTGCTTTGAATAGATTAGTTGCAGAAGATCCTTCTTTGAGGATGTCAGTAAATGCGGAGAGTGGGCAGACTATATTGAAAGGTATGGGTGAGCTGCATCTTGAGATTATTATTGATAGAATGAAGCGCGAGTTTAATGTTGAAGCTAACGTTGGTGCGCCTCAAGTTGCATATCGTGAAACTATCACTAAATCTGTTGAAATTGATTACACTCATAAAAAACAATCAGGTGGTGCTGGTCAGTTTGCTAAAGTTAAAATAAAATTCGAACCTCTTGAGCCTGGTTCTGGCTTTCAGTTTGAAAGTAAAATTGTAGGCGGTGCTATTCCAAAAGAGTATATACCTGGAGTGCAAAATGGCTTAGAGTTGATAAAAGAAGGTGGTATAATTTCTGGCTTTCCATTGATTGATTTTAAGGCTACTCTTCTTGATGGTGCTTTTCATGATGTTGATTCTAGTCCTTTGGCTTTTGAACTTGCTGCTAAAGGTGCTTTTAAGGAAATGGCAAATAAAGCTGGTCCAAAAATGCTAGAACCTATAATGAAAGTGGAAATCATTACTCCTGAAGAATATATGGGTGATGTTATGGGTGATATAAATAGTAGAAGAGGCAGTGTTATTGATATGCTGGATTTAGGTAATAATAGCAAAATAATTACTGCTTCGGTTCCTCTTGCAAATATGTTTGGTTATATAAATGTTTTGCGTTCTATATCTCAGGGAAGAGCTCAGTATAGTATGCATTTTTCTTGTTATGAACAAGTGCCACAATATGTGGTTGATGAGTTAAAGTTAAAGTATAATTAAAGGTTAGTAATTATGACAGCGATAGTAGAAGCATTTGGAAAGCCGCATGTAAACGTGGGAACGATAGGACATGTGGATCATGGGAAGACAACGTTAACAGCGGCGATAACAAAGCATTATGGTAATTTTGTAGCATATGATCAGATAGATAAAGCGCCAGAAGAAAGAAAGAGAGGGATAACAATAGCAACAGCGCATGTTGAATATCAAACAGAAAAGAGACACTATGCACACGTTGATTGCCCTGGACATGCTGATTATGTAAAGAATATGATAGTAGGTGCAGCACAGATGGATGCAGCAATATTGGTAGTGTCAGGGGTTGATGGGCCGATGCCACAAACGAGAGAGCATATATTGCTGGCAAAACAAGTGGGTGTTGGATATATCGTGGTATATATAAACAAAGCTGATGTTGCTGATGCTGATATGATAGATTTGGTGGAAATGGAAGTGAGAGAGTTGCTGAGTAAGTATGGATTTCCAGGTGATGAAGTGCCTGTGATAGTTGGGTCTGCGTTAAAAGCATTAGAGGATGATGGTAGTGAGTATGGAAAGAAATCAATAGATAAATTGATGGAGAAGTTAGATGAGTATGTGGCAGTACCTCCAAGGCCTATAGATTTGCCGTTTTTATTGCCAATAGAAGATGTATTTTCAATATCGGGCCGAGGAACGGTAGTAACAGGAAGAATAGAGAAGGGGGAGATAAAGACAGGGGATGAGATAGAGATAATAGGTCTGAAAGCGACGCAAAAGACGATATGTACTGGTGTTGAGATGTTTAAGAAGTTGCTAGATAAGGGAAGTGCAGGACTCAATGTAGGAATACTACTAAGAGGAACAAAGAGAGAAGAAGTGGAGAGAGGGCAAGTATTGGCAAAACCAGGGACAATAACTCCGCATAAGAAATTTAATGCGGAGGTGTATATATTGAAGAAAGAAGAAGGAGGAAGGCATACACCATTTTTTGGAAATTATCAGCCACAGTTTTATTTAAGGACAACGGATGTAACTGGGAGCATAAAATTGCTAGATGGAAAGGAGATGGTAATGCCAGGGGATAATGTAAGTATAGAAGTGGAATTGCAAGTACCAATAGCAATGGATAAAGGATTGCGTTTTGCGATAAGAGAAGGTGGTAGAACTGTTGGTTCTGGTGTTGTTTCGGAAATTTTAGAGTAAATTTGAATTATAGGAGTGTAGCTCAATTGGTAGAGCGCTGGTCTCCAAAACCAGAGGTTGTAGGTTCAATTCCTATCGCTCCTGCATTAATGTTATGGTAGAAATGTTAAAAAACCTGTATGTTTTTTTTTGCGATATAAAGCAAGAAATAAGGAGAATTGCTTGGATAAAGAAACAGCAGGTATTGTCATCTTTGTTTACTGTAATAATTGTTATATTATGCTTTTCGATTTTCTTTTGCTTCGTAGATTTTATGTCTCTTTACGTAATTAAGACTTTATTTGGAATTATTTATGGAATATAAGTATAAATGGTATATCATTAAAGTCGATTACGGGTATGAGAAGGATATATGCGAGTTGGCAACCAATACTGTTTACTTTAAGGAGGTGTTTGTTCCTTATCAGACAGTATGTGATGTAAAATCTGATATAAAAGAGTTATGTGAAGTATATATATGTATGCATCTGTGTGATGAAAGCAAAAATATTTTGAATCAAATGACTGGGTTTTGTGGTGATGAGTCTGGTAATTTTGAGATGATTTCAGATGATGAGGTAATTTTAAAACGTAAGGAATTTAATAGATATAAGTGGTACATTTTAAGAGTTGCCTCTAATTATGAAGAGAAAGTGCGCCAATATATATTAGAAAATTCTATGAGATTGAATATTAATAATTATTTTAATAGGGTTTTTATTCCTTGTGAAGAATTAAGTGAGATGGATTTAAAATCTAAAAAAAATGCTAAACGAAGGAAGTCCTTTCCTGGTTATGTCTTTTTATACATGAATTTATGCGATGAGGTATTAAATTTTATTAATAATATACCAAAATCTCTTAAGGTTTATGGATTTTTGAAAAATGGTAATGTTCCAAAGGTGATTGAGGATAATGAGATTCGCTCAATGTGTAGTGCGCTTTACAATGCTCAAGAAACGAAAAAGTTGAGTTATGGTTATGAGAAAGGTGAAAAAGTAAAAATTAATGATGGTCTTTTTCAAAATTTTACTGGTAGGGTAGATATGGTAAATGACGAGAAAAAAATTATTAATGTTGAAGTATCAATCTTAGGTAAGCCAACAATAATAGAGCTTGATTTGGCTCAAGTAGAGAAAATAGAGGATTAATTATGAGTAATATAGTTGCTAAGATTAACTTACTTATGGAAGCTGGGAAAGCAGTTCCAGGACCGAAAATTGCTTCAGTACTTGGCCCGCGTGGTATACCTATTCCTAAATTTTGTGAAGCTTTTAATAAAGCTACTAGCGCTGCTAACGCTAGTTATAAAGTAGGTGATTTAGTAACAGTGAGAATTTCCATAAAGGATGATCGCTCTCATGATTTTACTGTCAGCGGTCCGCCTGTGGCTTATTTGCTTAAGCAGGAAGCTAAATTAAGTAAAGGTTCTGGTAATTCTGGTAAAGAATTAGTGGCTAAATTATCTATGTCTGCTATCATTAAAGTGGCAAAGTGTAAGATGGTTGATATGAAAGTGGATAATGAAGATTCAGCAGTGAAGATGGTTATAGGCACTGCAAAATCTATGGGTATAGAAGTTGTGGAAGGTTAGGTAAATGAGTACATATAATGATAATTCTAAGCAGTGTTTGGAGAAGATTGTTGAGTCTGCTTCAGCAAAATTTAATGAATCAGTTGATATCGCAGTCAATTTAGGTGTAGATTCACGTAAATCTGAAGAGCAGGTGCGTGGTACAGTAGTTTTGCCTAAAGGTATCGGGAAGAATATTAAAGTAGCTGTTTTTGCTCAAGATAAACATTTATTAGAAGCTGAAAAAGCTGGTGCTGATATTACAGGAGGAGAAGATTTAGTTGAAGAGATGAAAAAAGGTAGAAAGTTGAATGTTGATTGGTGCATCACTACTCCTGATTTCATGGCAAAAATCACTCCTATTGCAAAAGTATTGGGTGCTAAAGGGCTGATGCCTAACCCTAAATTTGGTACTGTGACTTCTAACATTGCGGAAGCTACTAAAACCATTAAGTCTGGTCAAATAAAATTCAGGACGGATAAAAATGGGGTTATTCATGGTAAATTAGGAAGTATTAAATTTGATATTGATGATTTGCTGGAAAATTTAAAAGCCTTTCTTAAAGTAATTAGAGACAATAAACCTGCTTCTGTGAGAGGAGTTTACTTTAAAAGCGTTTTTTTAAATTCAACTATGGGTAAAGCTCATAAAATAAACAAAGTAGAAGATATAATTTAAGGGAGCGAAGTTGTGAAGCGTAAAGATAAGGATGAATTTATACAAAACATAATGAATGTGTTTGTAAATAATGATTTCTTAATATTGGTAAATTTCAAGTCTATGAATGTTAGCAATTCATTAATTCTTAGGAATAGTCTAAAATCTGTAATGGGTGGGATGTTAGTAGTTAAAAATACTCTAGCTTGCTTGGCTTTGGAAAGGACTGGTAAATTTTCTTATTTATCAGATAAATTTTCTGGTTCTGTTGCTATTATATACTCTAGCGCTATAGTAGAAGCTGCAAAGTTAATAGTTGATTTTATTAATGCTAACAAAGAAAAAATGTCTGTGATTTGTGCGGCTCATATAAATGAATTGTTAACAGTGGAAGATGTTAACAAATTGGCTAAGCTTCCCTCTTTGGATGAATTGCGTGTTAAAATTATGCGTTTAATATCTTATGATATTCCTGCTAGGTTAGCATTGTCTATTAATTCATCTTCTATGAGGCTTATGAGAGTTTTGGATTGCTGTAGTTCTAAAAAATAAATTTGTTGTTAAATAAGGTGGTAAGTATGAATAATGTAACAAGTGATTTGGTTGATAAAATATTATCTTTAAATCTATTAGAGGCTTCTGAACTTGTAAAGGTTCTAGAAGAAAAAATAGGGTTGCCTAGTGGTTCTTTTCTTGGTGGAGCTGTTGGTGCTGGGGTGCCTATTAGTGATAATGCTACTGCTCCTGTTGCTCAAGAAAAAGCTGAATATAAAGTTGTAATCAAAGAGATTGATGCAAGCAAAAAAATAGGAGTGATTAAAGCTATTAGAGAAGTTAATTCTACATTGAATTTAAAAGAAGCGAAAGAATTAGTTGAGTCTTTACCCAAAGATTTGACTGCTAATGTTTCTAAAGACGAAGCAGAAAAAATAAAGCAAAAACTTATTGAAGCAGGAGCAACTAAAGTTGAGCTTGAATAAAATGTTAGTATATTA
This sequence comes from Wolbachia endosymbiont of Protocalliphora sialia, assembly GCF_053891855.1. Taxonomy (NCBI): domain Bacteria; kingdom Pseudomonadati; phylum Pseudomonadota; class Alphaproteobacteria; order Rickettsiales; family Anaplasmataceae; genus Wolbachia; species Wolbachia endosymbiont of Protocalliphora sialia. Next base: position 47,115 of record NZ_JAIUJX010000001.1, on the reverse strand, counting down.
ATTTTATGTTGATATAGCTCTTTTAATTAGTGAAGGTATTTTAATGGTTGATTCTTCTTATATGTGTGCTTCTAGTTCTTTTGTTCCTAGAGTTTCTTATTCCAGGTCGATTGATTTAAAAGATTCTTTGTTGGATTTGGTTAAAGTCCAAAAGGGGTCATATAATTCCTTTACTCCTAATAATGAGAGTAATGAAAGACTTGAAGCTATCTTTCATACAATTTTTCCAATATCTGATCCTTTGCATAGGGCTACTATCGAATTTTTGAATTGTAGGGTAGATGATCTTAAGTATAGTGAATCTGAATGTATAAAACGTGGTATAACTTTTTCTGCTCAGGTTATTGCTTCTATACGTCTTGTTATTATGCAGGATGGTGTTTCTCTTGAAAAATATCAAGAGATTAAAGAATATGATGATCATTCTAAGCTTGCAACTGTTATAAAATCTGCTGAAGAGCAGGAGGTTCGCTTTTGTGAACTGCCTATGATGACTGATAAAGGTACTTTCATCATCAATGGCGTAGAGAAAGTTATCGTTTCACAAATGCATAGATCTCCTGGAGTGTTTTTTGATAGTGATAAGGGAAAAACTTACAATTCTGGCAAATTGATCTATTCTGCTAGAGTTATTCCTTATAGAGGTTCTTGGCTTGATATTGAGTTTGATGTTAAAGATCATTTGTATTTTCGTATTGATAGAAAGAGAAAGTTGCCAATATCAGTTTTATTAAAGGCTTTAGGCTTATCAAATAATGACATACTTAATAAATTTTATGAAAAAATAGAGTATATAAAACATAAAAGTGGCTGGAAAGTACCTTTTTTCCCTGATAAATTCAAGGGAGTGAGGCTTCCTTTTGATTTAAAGAATGTTGAAGGTAATGTGCTACTTAAAGCTAATGTTCGTATTACTTCAAAATTAGCTAAAAATCTATATGATAACGGGTTGAAAGAGTATCTAATTCCTTATGATTCTATATGTGGTTTATTTCTTGCAGAAGATTTAATAGATAGTGCTAGTTCTACAAAAATCTTATCTGCTGGTGAATCTATAAAATTAGAGGATATAAAAAAGCTTGAATTATTATCTATAGATAAAATATCAGTGTTGAACATAGATAATGTTTCTGTTGGACCTTACATATTAAACACACTTTTCTTAGATGAAAACATGTCTTATGAGAACGCTCTATATGAAATATATAAGGTTTTGCGTCCAGGTGAAGTTCCTGTTTTAAAGATAGTAGAGGAGTTTTTTCGTAATCTTTTCTTCAGTCCGGAATATTATGATTTGTCTAACATTGGTAGATTGAAACTTAACTCTTGCCTTGGGTTAAATTATGAGGAAAATTTAACTACTTTAACACATGAAGACATTATTGAAATTATAAGAAAAATAGTATTGTTACGTGATGGTCAAGGATCTGTAGATGATATTGATCATTTAGCAAATAGAAGAGTCCGTTCAGTTGGAGAGTTTATAGAAAATCAATTTAGAACTGGATTATTAAAATTGGGACGGGCAGTAGTTGATTCTATGTCTACTTCTAGTTTAGATAAAGTCTCTCCATCTGATTTTATAAATCCAAAAGTGTTAACCAATGTCTTAAGAGATTTTTTCAACTCTTCCCAATTATCTCAATTTATGGATCAGACTAATCCATTATCTGAAATAACACATAAAAGAAGGTTGTCAGCGTTAGGTCCTGGTGGTTTAACAAGAGAGAGGGCGGGATTTGAAGTGCGTGATGTTCATCCAACTCATTACGGAAGAATTTGCCCTATTGAAACTCCTGAGGGGCAGAATATAGGCTTAATTAACAGCTTAGCTATATACGCTCGTATTAATAAATATGGGTTCATTGAAAGTCCTTATAGGAAAGTAGTTAATAAGGTTGTTACTGATCAAATTGAGTATCTGTCTGCTATAGATGAAGGTTTATATTATATAGCCGATACCAGCGCAAAGCTTGATGAGAACAACTGCTTTGTTGATGATATGTTATACTGTAGGTATGCTGGTACCTTTGTAATGGTAAATAGTAATCAAGTAAGTTACATTGATTTATCTCCTAAGCAGGTAATATCGGTTGCTGCTTCTTTAATTCCATTTTTAGAAAATGATGATGCTAATAGAGCGTTAATGGGTTCAAATATGCAGCGTCAAGCTGTACCTTTATTGAAGCCTACTGCTCCTTTGGTTGCTACTGGCATGGAGTCTTTCGTAGCTTCTGGCTCTGGTGCTGTAGTTTTAGCAAAACGTGGTGGCATAGTTGACAGCTCAGATAGTAACTCTATAGTTATACGTGCTTTTGACAAAGCAGGAATTAACTACTTGGATGTAGATATTTATCATCTAAGAAAATTTCAGCGTTCTAACCATAATACTTGTATTAACCAGAAACCACTGGTGCATGTAGGTGATTGTGTTAAGGAAGGTGATGTGATAGCTGATGGTCCTGCTATTAATAACGGTGAATTGGCACTTGGCCAAAACTTGCTAGTCGCTTTTATGTCTTGGCAAGGTTATAATTTTGAAGACTCAATCATTATTTCTAGTGAAGTTGTTAAAAAAGATCTATTTACTTCTATTCATATAGAAGAATTTGAATGTGTTGTACATGACACTCCTTTAGGGTCGGAAAAAATAACTCGTGCCATACCCGGTGTTAATGAAGAAAATCTTTATCACTTGGATGATAGTGGTATAGTAAAGGTTGGTACAAGAGTTGGTCCAGGTTATATTTTGGTGGGGAAAGTTACACCTAAGCATTCTCTTTCATTGCCTCCTGAGACAAAATTGTTAATGACAATTTTTGGTGAAAAGTCATTTGATTGTGTGGATTCCTCTTTATATACATCTCCAGATATTGAAGGGATAGTGATTGATGTGCAGGTCTTTACACGCAGAGGGGAAGAAGAAAACGAAAGGGCGTTTCTTATTAAGCAAAAAGAGGTAAATGATTTTGAGAAAGAGCGGGACCATATAATCAATGTTATTAATCAATATTTCTATGATGAATTAAGAAAAATTCTTATTAATTCTGGCTCGCAAGATCGAGAAAGTATTAATTTTATTGAACGTGAGGGATGGTGGGATATAGGATTGAAAAACCAATCTATTTCTAAGCAAGTTGAGAGCTTAAAAAAAGGTTTTGATGAAAAAGTATCACATGCGATAGCAAACTTTAAGCGAAAAGTAGAAAAATTGCATGAAGGCTATGATCTGCCTCAAGGTGTGTCGATGTCAGTAAAAGTTTTTATTGCTGTAAAACATAGTTTGCAGCCAGGGGATAAAATGGCTGGTAGACATGGAAATAAAGGTGTGATTTCTCGAGTTGTTCCAGTAGAAGATATGCCTTATTTAGAAGATGGTACTCCTATTGATATTATTCTTAACCCTCTTGGCGTTCCTTCGCGAATGAATGTAGGTCAAATATTGGAAACGCATGTAGGTTGGGCTTGTAAAAAATTAGGAGAAAAAGTAGGCAATATTCTTGATGAGATCAATAAAATCAAACGTGCTTTTTGTGAGGCAATTAGATCTCTCAGTGATGATGATTTTGAAAAATTTGCAGCATTATATCTTGATAATAAAAAATTTGAGGATATTAATGATGATGAAATAACGGCTTCTATTTTAGATACGCCTAATAAGGATGAATTAAATAATGAATTGACTACATTAGTAGAGAATTATTTCAACTCTTATAAAGATGCACACAGTAGTTTACGTCACTTCCTGATTGAGGTTTATAGTTGTGGCAGTAATTTATCTATTTGTAATAACATTCGCGATATTAATGATAATCACCTCATTGAATTTGCGTGTAAGTTGCGTGATGGCATTCCTATTACTGCACCTGTATTTGAAGGTCCAAAAGATGAACAAATAGTAAAGCTATTTGAACTTGCTGGATTGGATAACTCTGGGCAAGTTGTATTATATGATGGTTGTTCGGGTGAGAAGTTTGATCGCAAAGTTACAGTTGGTTACATGTACATGCTTAAGTTGCATCACTTAGTAGATGGTAAAATTCATGCGCGTTCAGTAGGACCTTATAGTTTGGTTACTCAACAACCTCTTGGAGGAAAGTCTCATTTTGGTGGTCAGCGTTTTGGTGAAATGGAATGTTGGGCATTGCAAGCCTACGGTGCTGCTTACACTTTGCAGGAAATGTTAACTGTGAAGTCTGATGACATTAATGGCAGGGTTAAGATTTATGAATCGGTAATAAAAGGTGACAGTAACTTTGAATGTGGAATTCCTGAATCCTTTAATGTCATGATAAAAGAGTTGCGTTCCTTGTGTTTTAATGTGGATTTGAAGCAAAATGACATAGTAATTGAAGATATATCTCACACTAATATCGCACAATCTTTTAATGAGGTTAGCATTTCCATTGCTAGCCCTGAAAGTATTAAACGTATGTCTTATGGAGAGATAACAGATGTTTCAACTGCAAACTACCGTACATTCAAAGTTGAGAAAGGTGGATTATTTTGTCCTAAAATTTTTGGTCCTGTCAATGATGATGAATGTTTATGTGGAAAGTACAAAAAAAGAAGACATAGGGGCCGTATATGCGAAAAATGTGGAGTAGAAGTTACATCTTCTAAAGTAAGAAGAGAAAGAATGGGTCATATAGAGCTTGCATCTCCTGTTGCTCATATATGGTTTTTGAAGTCACTTCCTTCAAGAATTGGAGCATTATTAGATATGTCTCTTAGAGATATCGAAAGTATTTTATATAGTGATAATTATGTTGTAATAGATCCTCTTGTTTCCTCTTTTGAAAAAGGTGAAATTATTAGTGAGAAAGCTTATAATGAAGCTAAAGATAGCTATGGGGTCGATAGCTTTATAGCTATGCAAGGTGTTGAAGCTATAAGAGAATTGCTAACACGCCTTGATTTACATGAAATTAGGAAGAATTTAAGACAGGAGTTAGAATCTGTTGCTTCTGAAATAAGAAGAAAGAAAATTATAAAGAGATTACGTATTGTTGAAAATTTTATCAAGTCTGGAAACAGACCTGAGTGGATGATACTTACAGCTATACCTATTTTACCACCTGATTTGCGTCCCTTGGTATCGCTTGAAAGTGGTCGACCTGCAGTTTCTGATTTAAATCATCATTATAGAACTATTATTAATAGGAATAATAGATTGAGAAAATTATTAAGTTTAAATCCTCCTGAGATTATGATTCGTAATGAGAAAAGAATGTTACAAGAGGCAGTTGATTCTCTTTTTGATAATAGTCGTCGTAATGCTCTGGTAAATAAAGCTGGCGCTACTGGATATAAAAAATCTATTAGCGATATGCTGAAAGGAAAGCAAGGTCGTTTCCGTCAGAATCTTTTAGGAAAAAGGGTAGACTACTCTGGACGTTCTGTAATAGTTGTTGGTCCAACTTTGAAACTAAATCAGTGTGGATTACCGAAAAGAATGGCTCTTGAGTTATTCAAACCTTTTGTTTACTCAAGACTTAAAATGTATGGAATGGCTCCAACTATAAAATATGCTAGCAAGTTAATAAGAGCAGAAAAGCCAGAAGTCTGGGATATGCTTGAAGCAGTAATAAAAGAGCATCCTGTTTTGCTAAATAGAGCGCCTACGCTACACAGGCTTGGTATTCAGGCTTTTGAGCCAGTCCTTATTGAAGGTAAAGCAATACAGCTTCACCCACTTGTTTGTACAGCATTTAACGCTGACTTTGATGGTGATCAAATGGCAGTACATGTGCCAATTTCATTGGAAGCTCAACTTGAAGCTAGAGTGTTGATGATGTCAATTAATAACGTTTTAAGTCCTTCTAATGGAAGACCGATTATAGTTCCTAGTAAAGATATAGTGCTTGGTATATACTACCTAACTTTACAGCAACTTAAGGAGGATGATTTACTACTTTTTTGTGCTTTTTGTGAAGTTGAGCATTCCTTAAACAACGGTACTCTACATATTCATTCTCGTATAAAGTACAAAATGGAATACATCAATAGCGATGGAAACATTCAGTATAAAACTATTTGTACAACTCCTGGACGTTTAATATTATGGCAGATTTTTCCTAAACATGAAAATCTAAGCTTCGATTTAATAAATCAGGTATTAACAGTTAAGGAAATAACTAGTATAGTTGATTTAGTATATCGTAGCTGCGGTCAAAGTGCTACAGTGATATTTTCTGATAAATTGATGACACTTGGCTTTGAGTATGCTACATTTTCTGGTACTTCTTTTAGTCGTTGCGATATGGTCATACCTGAAACTAAAGCTACACACGTTAACTATACAAGGGGTGAAATTAAGAAATTCTCTGCACAGTATCAAGACGGGCTAATCACTAAAAGTGAAAGGTATAATAAAGTTATAGATGAGTGGTCTAAGTGCACAGATATAATAGCGAATGATATGTTAAAAGCGATATCTGTGTATGATGAAAATAGTAAGTACAATTCAATATATATGATGGTTAGCTCCGGTGCAAGAGGTTCTACTTCCCAGATGAAGCAGTTAGCAGGAATGCGAGGGTTAATGACCAAACCTTCTGGTGAAATTATAGAAACACCTATAATTTCTAATTTTCGCGAAGGATTGAATGTATTTGAATACTTTAATTCTACTCACGGAGCGCGTAAAGGTTTAGCTGATACTGCACTTAAAACTGCAAACTCTGGATACTTAACTCGTCGCTTAGTTGATGTATCTCAAAATTGCATAGTTATAAAACATGACTGTAAAACGAAAAATGGCCTTATTGTAAGAGCTATAGTTGAAGGGAGTACTATAGTTGCATCTCTAGAGAGTGTTGTACTGGGTAGAACAGCTGCAAATGATATATATAACCCAGTAACCAAAGAGTTATTATTAAAAGCAGGGGAATTAATTGATGAAGATAAAGTAAAGCAAATCAACATTGCAGGTCTTGATGCTATAAAAATTAGATCGCCTTTAACTTGTGAAATAAGTCCTGGTGTGTGTTCTTTGTGTTATGGAAGAGACCTTGCAACTGGTAAAATTGTTTCAATAGGTGAAGCAATTGGTGTTATCGCTGCTCAATCTGTTGGAGAGCCAGGTACTCAGTTAACGATGCGTACTTTCCATATAGGTGGAGTAATGACTAGAGGTATTGAATCCTCAAATATTATAGCTTCTATTAACGCTAGAATAAAATTAAACAACAGTAATATAATTATAGATAAAAACGGAAATAAAGTTGTTATAAGCCGTTCCTGTGAAGTCATCTTAATTGATAGCCTTGGTAGTGAAAAATTGAAGCACAGTGTGCCTTATGGTGCTAAACTTTATGTAAATGAAGGTGAGTTAGTAAAAATTGGTGATAAAGTTGCGGAATGGGATCCGTATACACTACCTATTATTACGGAAAAGAGTGGTACAATATCTTACCAGGATTTAAAAGATGGAATTTCGATCACTGAAGTGATGGATGAATCTACAGGAATATCAAATAGAGTAGTAAAAGATTGGAAATTGCACTCTGGTGTAGCTAATTTACGTCCTCGTATTGTACTGCTTGATGATAATGAAAAAGTAATAACACTTGCAAGTGGTGTGGAAGCATGTTACTTTATACCAGTTGGTGCAGTGCTTAATGTACAGGATGGCCAAAAAGTTCATGCAGGTGATGTTATCACAAGAACGCCAAGAGAGTCAGTTAAAACTCGTGATATTACTGGTGGTTTACCAAGGGTGATAGAGTTATTTGAAGCACGTCGTCCTAAAGAGCATGCTATCGTTAGTGAAATAGACGGTTATGTAACGTTCTCTGAAAAAGATCGTAGAGGAAAACGTAGTATAGTAATTAAACCTATAGATGAGCAAGCTTCTCCAGTTGAGTATTTAGTATCAAGAAGTAAGCATGTAATAGTCAATGAAGGTGATTTTGTGCGTAAAGGTGGTTTATTGATGGATGGCGATCCTGATCTTCATGATATTTTACGTGTGCTTGGGTTAGAAGCGTTAGCACACTATGTGATTTCTGAAATACAGCAAGTTTATAGATTGCAAGGTGTGCGCATAGATAACAAGCATTTAGAAGTGATCTTAAAGCAAATGCTACAAAAAGTAGAAATTACCGATCCTGGTGATACTATGTACTTAATTGGAGAAAATATCGACAGGCTGGAAATTGATAGAGAAAATGATGCTATGAATAACTCTGGAAAACGACCTGCTCATTATCTTCCTATTCTGCAGGGAATTACTAGAGCAAGCCTTGAAACTAATTCCTTTATTTCTGCTGCCTCTTTCCAAGAAACAACAAAAGTACTTACGGAAGCAGCATTTTGCGGAAAGAGTGATCCTTTGAGTGGGTTAAAAGAAAATGTTATAGTAGGAAGGTTAATTCCTGCTGGTACGGGTCTGATTATGAATAAGGTGAAAGCACTTTCGCTTTGTGAAAATATAGATAAATATGAAAAATATTTTGATATTGAGACTTATGACGAAAAATTGCTGAGTGATAATAGTTATCAATTACATTCTGATGAAGAAGAGAGTGTGGTGGCATCGCACTATGATCAGTCAAGTTGAATATAGCTAATGAGGTAGTATGTTTAATCTGTTTTTAACTAAAAAAATCAACTATATTTTCTTTCACCTCTGTGCTGTCTATTATGTTATTTACTCTTACACGAAATTCAGATGAGTTTTGAAGCCCGCTACTGTACCAACCTATGTGTTTGCGGGCCATCTTTATTCCTATGTCGCTTCCATAGTACTCAAGAATACTGTCATAATGCTTGAGTATTATGCTTAATCTCTCTGAGGCTGTTGGCTCAGAAACTTTATTTCCACTCAAAAAGTTTATTGCTTGATTAATCAGCCAAGGTTTGCCGTAAGCACCACGACCTATCATTACTCCATCTGCCCCAGATTCTTTAAGTGCACTTTGAACATCATTCAAACTCTTAATATCTCCATTTACTATAACTGGAATTTTTACCTGCTCTTTAACATTTCTAACGAATTTCCAATCTGCTTGACCATTATAAAGCTGTGCCCTTGTCCTTCCATGTACAGTAATCATCTTTGCTCCCAAATCTTCTGCAATTTTTGCCAAGCGCGGAGCATTACGATTTTCGTCATTCCATCCAGTACGCATTTTTACTGTAACTGGCACACTCACTGCCTTGACTACAGCTTCTATTATCTCAGCAGCCTTTTTTTCATCACGCATAAGTGCTGACCCTGCGTAACCGTTTACAACTTTTTTAACTGGACAACCAAAATTTATATCTATGATTTTTGCACCCATGCCCTCATTTAACTTTGCAGCTTCCGCCATAACATCAGGCTCACAACCAGCAAGTTGTACAGCGGTTAGTTCATCGACTTTTGCTTTTTGCATGCTCTGGCGAGTTTGCATGATCATAGCTCTGCTTGCAATCATTTCTGAGACTAGCAAACTTGCACCAAGTTTCTTTACAATACTCCTAAATGGATAGTCAGTCACTCCAGACATTGGCGCTAAAATAACTGGAGAATCAATAGTTAGATTTCCTACTTGGAGAGACACAGGCTTTCTAGTTGCTAAAAAATGTATTTTTGACACTGTTATAAGGCATTATTATAGCATCTTGCAGAGATGAACTTGTGGCAGGTTGTGTTTCCTCTTTCTTACTATCTTCAAGACTAAGCTGCTGTAGAGCATCATGTAAAATTCCACCTTCAGCAATGGATTCTTTCCACTCTTCATCCTCCATAAGTGCTTTTGCGAACTCTCTTCTTTTTTCTTGCAATTCTTCTGGCTTAGGCTTGTACTTTGATAACTCTCTGTCAATTTCATCAAATGATTTATCCTCGTTGAGCATTTCCGTAATCCTATGAGCATTTTCTAAAGCAAATACTCCACAATTACAGCCATCTTTTTGCTGATCAACCGCAGAACTCTTTATGCTATCATTTCCTATCTCTAAGGTTTCCTGCAATATGCCCACTATATAACTAGTATCAATTGGCTTACTAACTAACTTATTTCTATCTTCTCTTGCATGACCTAATGTTTTTTCAACATCATCTTTTTTCTCTTTAAGGCTAGCATTATCTGGATTATTTTCTCTTTCCCGTATTAAACTTCCCACCTCATTACTTAAGGGTACTAGACACTTCTCAGCAATCTCATTAGCAAGACTTATATCGTCTTTTACCTTTCCTTCAACCTCATTTGGTAATTTATTACCAAATGAGTCACAATAATAAGCTCTAAATTGTCTGTTACCATTACATGTGACTATCAGTGTTACCCAATGATTTCCTCCTAAATTAATAATCGAGGCAAAGATTTTTTTTGTGTTCCCTTGTTCTATTTTATACTCTTTCAGTTTTGAGTTTAAAGTACTCACATCACCAGGAATACAAAAAAGTACATTGCCACTTGAATTTTCTGAATAGTTATATACAGCTCTTGCAATATGAGAAATATCATGTTCTTGTAGCCAGTAATAGTAATTTTCTCTATTTGTCTGATGCATAAGAGTTTGTAAATCTTCATGAAACTCCTTGCCACCCAAACCACTATCTCCTGAAGCATTAGAATTTCTACGACTATTTTTACTTGAGGCAGGTTCACTTCCTGGTACAATACCACTATCTGTAGATGGAGAATAGGAATTTCTACGTACCCTCTTATCCGAATCATTTGTTTGTCTTGATATAGTATCTAGTCCACTATCCAGTGATTTACTTCTTGTGAATTTTTGCTCTTTTGGACTCTTTTCTTCCTTTACAGTTCCTTTTTCATCAACATAATCTTTTACCAAGTAAAATAAAGGTTCAATAACCATCTTGTATGTTGCTGTAAGCACTATTCCCATTAAAATCCAAACTATAGGGTTGGAGATGAGCATAGCAAGTGGTAAGGTTAAGAGGAAAGATCCCATTATCAATCCCAAACAGCCAATGGTAAATGTAGTCGCCAAATATATACAAAAAGCGTAGACAGCAAATCTTCCACTAGCCTTAAGTTTAGTGAAGTGAGTACTCTCTTTAAATGTATTGTACTTTTCTCGGATGCCCAACATGTTATATTTTATGAATACTACGTTAACTAATTCTAGCAAATTATGAAGGTAAAATCAATATTAGCATTTATATGTAAAAATATTGAGCATTAAAAGCTTTTGAAGTACAGTAATGATGTTAGTAATAGCACAACATATGCATGATATAGAACATATACGCAAAAACCCTGAAGGATTTGAAAAAGCAATAAAAAGCAGAGGGGTGAAAGAATTTACTACAGAAGAAATATTAGAGATTGACCATAAAAAAAGATCACTGACTACTAAATTGCAAGCTTTAAATAAGCAACGCAATGAGATCACGGAAGAAATAAAGAGGCTTAAAATGAACAAAAGCTCCTGTGAAAATGAGGTAGAAGTGTCAAGAAACATAACAAATGAGATAGAAGCAATCAGCTTAAAAGAGCAAACGGAGAAAGATAACTTAATGAATATCTTATCTAACTTACCAAATATCTCTGCACAAAACGTGCCAATAGGTGAAGATGAGAGCTCTAACGTAGAAATCAGAAAATATGGAGAGAGAAGAAAATTTGATTTTACACCAAAATTTCATTATGAACTCGGAGAAAGGTTAGGCTTGATGGATTTTGAACAAGCAGCAAAAATTTCTGGATCAAGGTTTACAATATTAAAAGGACAGTTAGCTAAGCTTGGACGAGCATTAATAAATTTTATGCTGGAAACACATGTTAATGAATTTGCCTATACTGAGGTGTATCACCCAGCCCTGGTGAAAAACGAGGCGATGTATAACGTTGGTCAGCTACCAAAATTTTCTGATGACTCATATTTAACTACCGATAAATTAAGATTAATTCCCACAAGTGAAGTAGTTTTAACAAATTTAGTTGCTGACAAAATAATAGAAGAAAAAGAACTGCCTATTCGTTTTACTGCATATTCAGAATGTTTTCGTAAAGAAGCTGGCAGTGCAGGACGAGATACAAGAGGTATGATAAGGCAACACCAATTTGGTAAAGTGGAGTTGGTAAGCATCACAACTGAAGACCAGTCAAAAGACGAGCTTGAACGTATGACTAGTGTTGCCGAAGAGATATTAAAAAAACTAGAATTACCGTACAGAGTAATGCTACTTTGCAGTGGCGATATGGGTTTTGCTGCACAAAAGACTTATGACATAGAGGTATGGTTACCTGAGCAAAATAAATATAGAGAAATATCAAGCTGCTCAAATTGTGGTACGTTCCAGGCAAGAAGAATGAACACTAAATACTTCTTAGAAAATGACAGAAAAACAAAAAAATACGTTCACACTTTAAACGGCTCAGCTTTAGCCATAGGAAGAACAATTGTTGCCATAATGGAGAATTATCAAAATTCCGATGGGTCAGTTACAATACCAAACGTGTTGCAAAGATACATGAGTAATGATACTGTTATAAGCAAACAATAATTTTGACATATATAGAAAAGCGAGGAAATAAAGATGAAGGTTTTGGTTATAGGTTCTGGTGGGCGTGAGCATGCTTTACTTTGGGCTCTAAAGAAGTCTCCTATCTTGACTAAGTTATATGTTACTCCTGGTCGCCCGGCCATGGAGAATTTTGGAGTTCTTGTGAATATAAATATTCAAGATTCAGTGGATGTTACACAATTTTGCAAGAAAGAAAATATAGAGCTAGTAATTATTGGTCCAGAGCAACCGATAATTAATGGACTTGCTGATGATTTAACTGCGGAGGGGATAAACGTTTTTGCTCCAAGTCAAGCAGCTGCAAAACTTGAGGCATCAAAGTCTTTTACGAAGGAACTATGTAAACAATATGGTATACCGACCGCCAAGTATGAACGTTTTATTGATGAAAGGTTAGCTAAAAATTTTGTCCGTAGTAATAAAATAAAATTGCCGCTTGTAATTAAAGCAAATGGAATTGCAGCAGGGAAAGGTGTCATAATATGCCACACAGAAAATGAGGCTTTTTCAGCAATAGATTCAATGCTAGTGGAGAAAAATCTTGGTGAGTCAGGTGAAGAAATAATCATAGAAGAGTTTTTAATTGGAGAGGAAGTAAGTTTTTTTGCTCTTATTGATGGGTTGAAGGTAGTAACCCTTGGGTGTGCAAAAGATTACAAGAGAGTTGGTGAAAATAATGAGGGACAAAATACTGGAGGCATGGGGTCATACTCATCACCTTCGATTATAAGTAAGGAGATGGAGCAAAAAATTATCCAAAAAATAATATATCCTACAATTCAAGCACTGACTAACATGGGAACATCCTATAAAGGAGTACTCTTTGCTGGTTTAATGATTTGCAAAGATAGTCCAAAGCTTCTTGAGTATAATGTTAGGTTTGGGGATCCGGAAATACAATCTATGTTACCTAGACTTGATCCAAATTGTGATTTGCTAAAGTTGATGTTGTCAGTTGCAGAAGGCAAGTTAAATACAAAAATGGTGGAGTTTAATCACAAAACTACAGTTTGTGTAGTCGTTGCAAGTAAAGGCTATCCTGGTGATTATCAAAAAGGAGAGGTAATTAAAGGATTGGATAAAATTGAAAACATTCCTGAAGTGCTAGTATTTCATGCTGGTACTAAGCTAGATGAAAATGGTAATTGGATTTCCGATGGCGGAAGGGTACTAAATATAGTAGGAGAAGGAAACACTGTGGAAGAAGCTAAAAGTAAAGTGTACTCAGCATTAAATTTTCTAGAATGGTTAGGTGGGTTCTTCAGGTATGATATTGGTAGTTAATTTAGCTCATGCAGAAACGAAAAAAGTCACTTTGCAAGCAGTAAACTAAAGAAAAACATCAACTAGGTTTATAATCTATCACTACCATGTTTGCAATTTTGTCGTGAAAAGCTTGTTTATGTTCATCACCTACTACACATACTAAAACTAAGATTAGTATAGCTAAGAATAAAATGGGATTACAAAGTGATATGCAATAAATTATAAAAAGAGCTATAGTCTTTTTCATTGCTTGCATTGTAGTGATTGACTCAAATGTATCTTTGTCTTTTACACGCATGCTAAATAACAAGTGTCTTGGAGTGCCGCCAAATTTTACTAGCATGAATATATGAAATATACATGGTATCATTAAAAATAAAGAAAATACAATCGTGGTGATTACAATTATTGCACCCATGATCCCTTGTATTGCGTGTGTAAGTGAGAAACCCACCGCCATTAAACCAAATGGTATTGCGATAAATAAAATACAATCAACTATAAATGCTAGAGTACGTCTTGTCATCGTTGAGTAGTTTACTTTTTTATCTATGTACTACCTATAAAGAAAAACATCAACTAGGTTTATATTCTATTACTACTGTTTTTGCAATCTTATCATAAAACGTTTGTTTGCGTTTATCAAATATTGCTAATACAAAAAGTAAAATTAATATTACAACAGGACACAAGAGACAACATAAGGCAATATAGTCAAATTGAGAATGTTCAAGGTAATAATAAGACAGCAGCCAAAATGGAAGAAAAATAATCCAAGAATAGTTTCTAAAAAAGCCTCTTATTATTACCTGTTTTAGAGTAACATTTGTAAATGTATTTGCACCTTTTATATATATTTTTAGCAATAATTTTCCTGGAGTACCACCAAATCTTGTTATCATTAGTATTTTTACTACTATATATAGTATAAGTATAAAGATCTCATATATTGATTCTTTAAATAAAAAAGAAGCGAGTGAATATATGACCGCATCAAGGACGGATGCTACAGTACGCTTCATGAAGCCCACATGATTTATTTCAATATTCATAGCCTAATTTATATTTCTAGTATCACTATCTAATATAAAGATGCGTTATTAAATAACCGTAACTATACTAATTTGGGTAATATTAGCTACTTGTGTCACTCTATCATTTGAATTAACATTAAGTCATGTGTAATTAGGAAAGTTATGTCAACACCAATCACAGTTGCGTATGGTGACGGTATCGGACCAGAAATTATGGAAGCGGTGCTGTCGATATTGCGTGAAGCGAAAGCAGAGATCTCAATAGATATTATTGAAATAGGAGAGCGTGTTTATAGTAAGGAATGGTCTCATGGAATTTCTCCGAGTGGTTGGGAATCTATCGAAAGGACAAAGATATTACTCAAATCTCCAACAACAACCCCTCAAGGTAAAGGGCACAAAAGCTTAAACGTTGCGCTCAGAAAGAACTTAGGGCTGTATGCAAATATTAGACCATGCATTTCGTATCACCCTGTTATAGAAAATAAATTCGATAAATTTGATGTTGTTGTAATACGTGAAAATGAAGAAGACGTTTATACGGGAATAGAGCATAGGCTCACTGGTGATTCTTACCAATGCACTAAAATTATTACTAGATCTGGCTCAGAGAAGATATGCAGGTATGCTTTTGAATACGCGAAAAAACACAACAGAAAAAAAGTAACTTGCCTGACTAAAGACAACATAATGAAAATGACTGACGGCGCTTTTCATGCAGCGTTTGATCGTATTGCAAAAGAATACCCAAATATAAAGATAGAACATTATATAGTTGATATTGGAATGGCAAAAGTTGCTACAGAGCCCGAGAATTTCGATGTTATAGTAACTGAAAATCTATATGGCGACATATTATCAGATATAGTGGCACAAACCTCAGGTTCTGTAGGGCTTGCAGGAAGTAGCAATATAGGTAATGAATATGCAATGTTTGAAGCGGTTCACGGCTCTGCTCCTGATATTGCAGGAAAAAACATAGCTAATCCTTCTGGTCTTTTAAATGCTGCAGTGCATATGTTGGTCTATATCGGTCAAGTGAGTACTGCAAAGCTAATTTACAATGCATGGTTAAAAACCTTAGAAGATGGAATACACACTGCTGATTTATATAAGGAGAAAAAGAGCAAGCAGAAAGTTGGGACAAAAGAATTTGCACAAGCTGTTATAGATAATCTAGGAAAGAAACCTGCAACATTAACTGAGCTTATAATTAGCAGTGATTTGGATAGTAAAATAAATAAAGTACAAGACCATTACGAACAAGATTACAAAGTTAAAAAGCTAGTGGGTAGTGATATAGCGCTTGCTTGGGACAAATCCAACAATTTTGATCAAATAGTAAGATTATTTGAATCGAGTAATCTGAAAATGATAGCAATATACTCAAAAGGACTTGCAATTTGGCCAGGAGGCTCAAAATCTTCAAGTGACCAAATAACCTGCAGGTTTATCGCAAATAATGAAAAGCAAGCTATTACAAATATTGATGTGAATAACTTGCTAATCAAACTTGAAGAAAATAGCTTTGACGTGGTGAGAATGGATAAATTGTATTTATATGATGGAAAAGAGGGTTTTTTCTCCTGATTATTGTTTAATGTTTTTGTGTTTGCGTAAAACACTAAATATGATATATTTATGTGAGGAATAGTAATGAGTCAACATTTTAAGTTAACTAATCAGGAGTTTCGTGATAATGCTAATCTGTTCGACATATTAGAAATAGAAGCTAAGCAAGTTGTAGACAAGAATTATGAAGAGCTTAGCGCAATTTTGAAGAAGCAGCATAAGAAGTTAATTCTTGTAAACCATCCTGACAAAGGTGGAGACAAAAATAGATTTGATCAGATTTATAAAGCTTATCAAGAGCTAAAAAAGTACATTGAACCTTTGGAGTCAGGAAATCCTTGTGTTAAAGTCAGTGTTGGTGCTGAAAGTAATGGACGTTTAACGGCAAGAGAGTTTCACTATAGGAGAAAGTTGTTTAACGAGCTAAAAATCAGTGAGGAAGAAGCTGTAGGTAAAGATTTTGATGGGTTGATTGCTATACTAAAAAGAAATGATTGTTCGTTTGGAAAAGACCTAAAAAGCTATAATGAATTTCAGGCTCAAATAGAGAGGATTTTGCTAAATCCAAATTTAGATAATTTTCAGAAGAGTGTACAAAGTGCAAAGTTAATGCAAGAGTTATATCAATATATAGCAAAGCCAAGCATACAATTATATTACTCCTCTAAAAGAAAAGAGAAGCCTAATTGAAGAAGATAAAAAGACATTAGCATTGAAATTTATAGAGCGCAAAAATGCTCTAATGTTAGTACCAAAAATAAGTTTTCTGCCTTTAGCTATATTAACTACAATTACTATAGGTTGCTATTTTTCATGGTGGATCATAGCACTTAATATCATTATTAATAACGCCTCTCGTTTATTAGTAGGTCATTATATGAAAAAGTATGCCAATTCAGAAATTTCTACTGATGAATTCATAAGTAAGATGAGCTATATCGAGCTAAGCAGTAAACTTCTTATCAACTATCCTTTAGCTGCTTTTTCTGTTTATTTAGTTACAATAAATTTCATTGCTAATGGATTAACTGTTGGTGGAGCTGTACTTGGTTCACTATTGTTATTGGCAGTATTAATTGAAGCATTAGCTCCTATTTTCTCAAAAGGCTGTGAAATATATGCTGACAAGCACACAAAAGATTTACTAGAAGAGGATCCAAGAGATAGAGTGTAAAAGGAGACTGATCTGTTAGGACGGTATGATCCACAAAAACTGTTAATGCCAATTATCATGCCTCTTGTTAGAAAATGTTTTGCAGAAGTGGCAAGCGAGTTTGCTGAAAGGAATTTTGATGAGGTAAAAACTGATATGTCTGATGTTAATACTGAAGGACTACCTCATCCTCGAGCAATTGAATTTGCACAGCAAACAGTATAGTATAAGCTTTTAGCTCTATGCATGGACTCAAAAAAAGTAGAACTGATATTTGAAAAATTCAAGCAATCAAATCCTACGCCAAAAATAGAGCTAAATTATACCAATCATTTTACGTTATTAGTTGCAATAGTTCTGTCAGCGCGGACGACCGATATAAGTGTTAATAAAATTACAAAGGAGCTATTTAGTATCGCTGATACGCCAGAAAAAATGTTGAATCTTGGGCAAAGTGAGCTGAGAAAATGCATAAGCAGTATTGGTTTATATAATTCTAAAGCAAAAAATATAATCGGGCTCAGTAAAATATTGATTGAGAGGTACAATAGCAAAGTGCCTACTAATTTCGATGATTTGGTATCTTTACCAGGGGTTGGGAGAAAGAGCGCTAATGTATTCTTAAATTCAGGGCTTGGTATTCCAACATTGGCAGTTGATACTCACGTTTTTAGAATGAGCAATAGAGTTGGGCTTGTGAAAGAAAAAGATGTACTTAAAACAGAGCAGTCTCTTTTAAATGTAGTGCCAAAAAAATACCTACTTTATGCTCATCATTGGCTAGTTTTACACGGTAGATACATTTGCAAGGCACAAAAACCTTTGTGTGAAGCGTGCACAATTCATGATTTATGTGAGTTTGAATGCAAGAGGTATAAAGTCTAGCACACTACTCCGATATTCCTTCCTTTTATCATTCAAGTTGGTTCCTTTATGATGACAGTTCCCAGATATTGGTTCTTTTTTTTCTAGATTCCAGTGTCAGCTACTTGAGTGACATGATGGAATATCATCAGGGTACTCTCCTTCTTGTCATCCCAGTGCTTGACACTGGGATCCAGCCTTTCTTACCAACAAAAACTTACCATAAGATGGCCTCTTTTGTGCTCAAAAATTTCTGAATTCCAGTGTCACACATTGGGATGACGCCTAAGGGGCTACTCGCATGACACCCTCTTTTTAGCCCAAATCACAATGTTCGTACAGCTGTGAGCCACGCGCTGCTCTTTTAGTTACAAATATTAAGACATTAACTAATTTAAAAAAGACAAAAGAATCCCCGTATAGCGAGTTTTAATAATGTAAATTGATAATGTGCTAACAAGCGCGATTTGGCTGAATGTAGAAAAAATAAAAAGACATGCAGCCGCTATAATTTTATGTAATTTGCCAATAAATATCTGAGTTTTTTACTGAATTTTGTCATTGAATCTGCGCAGATCAAAAACAAGAATAAATACTCTTATTGTAAGAGTAAGGGAGTTGGCAAAATCTGTCAAGGAATTTTCTGTTGGCTAAGGTTGTGACAATAAAGTTAAACGCTGCCAAAAACTATGGAAGAAGTCATTATAATTTGTATTATATCTTTATAAAATGGTTCGCATAAGTTATCTAGAAGTGCAACTAAACAAATACAAAAATCAAAGTGTTGCGGTTTTCGGCCTTGGTAAAACTGGTTTGTCTGTCATTAATGCCCTAACAAAAAGCAGTGCAAAAATATATGCATGGGATGATAATAAAGAGCAAATAGCAAATGCAAAAAAGATATATAAAGAGTGTAACTTTACTCATCCCAATGAGTATAATTGGCATGAGATAAGCACACTAATTTTGAGCCCTGGAGTGCCAACAGAGCCACATTGGATAGTAAAACTTGCAAGAAACTTTAACTGCAAAATAAAATCAGACATTGAGCTATTTCTTGAAACTAAAACTACAAGCCAGAAGGTTGTAGGCATCACTGGAACAAATGGCAAATCAACCACCACGTCATTAATAGGGCACATATTAAAATCCACAGGCAAAAAAGTAGCTATTGGCGGGAATTTAGGTGTGCCTATTTTGGATCTAGAAAGAGACGCAGAAATTTATGTAATTGAATTCTCCTCTTTTCAATTGGAGCTAATAAATAAAATTAATGTAGACATTTCTGTATTGCTCAACATCACACCAGACCACATAGATAGACATAGAAGTATGAATAACTACATAGCAACTAAATTAAAATTGATAAATGGTAGCAAGATTGCCGTGATAGGATGTGATAACAAAATTACCGCTGATGTATTCAATAAATTCACTGGGAACAAAATTCCAATTTCAGTAACATATTCCCTGGTGTCATTTCAGCGCATGACCAGAAAAGAAAAACCATTGCCAACTACTCAGATGATAGAGGGTAGTGCAAGAGATCTAATATCATTGGCAGATAACAATTTGCTTGATTATAGTGAACAGATTACTGGTATAGATCGAAATTATCTGGATCCCAGTGTCAGCTACTTGGATGACAAAAGGAGTGCTGAGATTCAGGAGATCTCGCTAAAACTAGAGAATCACAACTTATCAATGAGTGATATGAAAGTAAACCTAGTATCCAATGTAGAAAATATAGTAGCTGCGCACACCGTGTGTAAGTTACTTGGAGTAGATAGCAACACTATTGTCAATGAAATCAAATCCTTTCCAGGGCTAAGACACAGAAATGAATTCCTTGGCAAAATACATAATGTACTTTTTATCAACGATAGCAAAGCAACCAATGCAGAATCGACCGAAAAGGCAATTTTATCTTATAAAAACATATATTGGATTGTTGGCGGAAAAAGCAAAAAAGGCGGAATAGAATCATTAAGCAAGCATTTCACCAAGATTAGAAAAGCTTTTCTTATTGGAGAATCAACTGAAGTTTTTGCAAACATTATGGAGAACAAAATAGATTATATGAAGTGCTATAATCTAGAAAACGCATTTAAACTGGCTTTTGAAGAGGCCATAAATAGCAAAGAAGAAGTAGCGATATTACTTTCTCCTGCATGTTCTTCTTTTGATCAGTGGAAAAATTTTGAAGAACGCGGTGAAGCATTTTGCAGAATGTTTGAAAATCTCAGGTACAATTACATGTAGTGTTTAGTATAATGTTGTATGGAGCAAAAGTTAATAGTAGATGAACTGATTAAGGTTATCCCATTTGAAGGAATAAGTGATGCAACCTTATTAAAAGTATGCACGAACCTTAACTTAGCCAATAGTTTTTGTAAATTTCAAAATGGAATATATAGTGCTTTGGAGTACATAGCAGAAAACTTAAATAGCTCAATGGAAGCTGAACTAAGAAATTCCAATTTAGAAGATATGAAAGTGCGAGAGCGGGTAAAGTTAGCTATTCAAATACGCCTTTCAAACTACGCTAAGTTACCAAATTACAGAGAGTGTTTAAAAAATGTTTTATCATTCTCCATATTACCCCAAAATACATACTTTTCTAGTAAACTCTTGTACAAAACTGTGAGCACAATTTGGTACGGTATTTACGATCAATCAACAGATTTTAATTATTATACAAAAAGGGCAATATTAGCTGGAGTGTACTTAAGTACGATACTTTTTTTTATCAATGATTACTCAGAAGATTTTGTGGATACTCTCTCATTTCTTGACAGGCGTATCAACAACGTCATGACGTTTCAAAAATTCAAAACTCGCTTAAAAGGAATCATAAGAAACTTCTTATAAGCTTTCCATCATACTGGTTATTCATATTTACATTCTCTTGTTTTTTTGATCTTTATGTTAAAATAAGTTAATATTTATTAACAAAAAAATGAAAGTTATTTATCATACCATTGGTAATATCAAGCCAGAAGAAACTGCAAAACACGTGATAAACTTTTTTGGAGTACTTCAGTGTATCAAGGTTAATGCTCTTGGTAAAGATGCACCTAAGGAGCAAGAAAGTAAGTTAGTTAAGCATTATTTTGACTATCCTTATTTTTCTAGAATTATTAATCCAGAATTCTTTCAAAAAGAATTGAATGATGAAGAAAGAAAATTCAATAGGATAATATTATCATTATGGTTATGTTCTGCTATATTATCCACTGCTTCTATTATATCGTTATACTTGGCATACCAGAATCAAAAATCAAAAAAGGTGCTTATAGAGTTAGCTTTTGCATCAGTAGTGCTACCAATTTTGGCTACCATATGTGTTATTATACTTTGCTTATCGGTATTTTTTGATTTTGTTAAGAAAAGGTTTGTTATACATAGAATTAAAAGCTTTTTGGAAAATGAAGTCAGTCCTGAGTGGATCAAGTGTTATAAAAAAGAACTTATAGGTGAAGATCAGGAAATAGATGTAGAAGCTTGTGATCAAAAGTTGGAAAAAGATATGGAGGATATTATAGAGTTTCTTTTTGAGAAAAAGAAGATTATAGCACTATATAATTTTCTAACAAACGGTGAAAAGTTGGTTCAAGCTGGAATGGCAATGGTAAACATGTTACTTGTAAAAGGTGTGCATCCAAACGATATAATTTTGGATACTAATTCTCTTGGAGAAGGAGTTGCAGCAGAAGTTTTAAAAAGATTTGAAGATCAGGGTATTCATTTAACACTAATTCACAGCAATTCTTATAGTTCACTTAAGGATGCAGTCAGAGATTCTCCTCATAGTTTAGTTAAATGGCTTCCATTAATGCTCTTGAATCGTTGGTTCGGGCGCTGTGGATTAGATTTTAATCCACAAAAAGTTGTAGAGAATACAAAATGCCCTGTCTTAATTGCTGGCAGAAAAGGCGATACGGTGATTCCACAGGAAATACAGCTTGTTGGTAAACTTGAAGATCAATCCACCAAAAAAAGGCTAATAAGAAATATAGTGTTTGAACATGATCCTGCAATGCCTTGCGAGAATAAGAATATTCATACTGATCACAAAGAACATTTAGTTTGCCGTAAAGATAACGATAATGCAACAAGACATGAAGAAGAGGAGGAGCAGTTTATTGAAGAAGCACATGAATATTTGTTGAAAGGTGAATTTAATAAAAATTTTAACCTAGGAGACTACCGTAAAAGTAGTATCTCCAGAAATTTGATGAAAATAGAACTGAAACTCGTCAATGAAAAGCCTATACAAGTTTAAGTTGATAGAGAAAGAAAAATTATTTTTGCAATACCGTAGGTACGCTCCAAAATTACACTGAAGTTTTTATTGCACTCAAAATTTTCGTTCTTCCTAATCTCTAGAATTATTAATGCATCATCATTTAACCAGCCTGAGTGAGCTAGCCTGTCTAAAGTTGAGTTAACTAGATTACTATTATAAGGTGGGTCCATAAAAACTATATCGCACTTTGAAATAGGTCTTGGTAATCCGTTAGCATTGCAACAAATTAACGTGATATCGCTCGTAATTCCAAAATCTTCTGCTGTTTTTTTAGGCAGTTGCAAATTGTAATAATCTGAATCTACCATGAATGCATGTTTAGCACCTCGAGAAAGTGCTTCAAATGAAAAAGAGCCACTTCCACAGAATAAATCAAGTACATTTAGGTTATAAATAGGTTTTCTTGAAGAAAGTATACTAAATATTGCTTCTCGGACGATACTCATAGTTGGCCGTGCAGATAAATTCTTGCCTGTAGTTATTTTTCTTCCACGATATTTACCCGCAATAACACGTAACATATAAAACAAGTTTGAAGTTAACTAATTATTTATAATACACATTTAATGTCAACATAGCTTCAGCAGTCTAATAGAAAGAAGGTTGCTTGTGGAGAAACGCAAGATCAATCGCTTTTCTTTGATTTATTTTCTATACTGATTGCACGACCAATCTCGTCTTGTAAATCATCATGGTTGTTTTTTTCATCATGACCCATCCCTTCAATTCTACTTTCTAACTCTAACTTAATTAAAGTATTGATTTTCTCTATACTATCAAGGAAATTGTGACACTCTTCATCACTATATTCCTCACCAGATGCTTTTTTTTCTATAAATAGACTTTTAAATCCTACTAAATCAGAACTCTGATCGGCATTCAACACAATATTTCTCTCTATAAAACTAAGATCTGATAGTAACAAACTAACCTCTAATAGATCTTCACTTTCAATGTTTGCAAGATTATCAAGATCGTCTAAAATAGAGAACATCTTAAGTCTTTCTTGTGCAATCTCTTTGTCTTCCTTATCAAATTCAGACAATAAACCATGATTATCTACAAATTTCTCACTCAAAGCTTTATTTAGCTTTGAAAGACTAACATCACCTTGCTTAGTGCTATCTAGTAACAAATCTACCCTCGCTCTGCGCGCATTTAAAACATCATTGTAATCGTTTAACTTGATATTACCATCTTCGTCTTGCTGAAGACCATAATAACCTAGTCCTTTAAAATTAAGATTCCTCGTCATTATCACCTCTGCTATCAGCTCTTTCACTACCCTCACGTTCTCTGTCTTCTCCAAAAAGTGATGAGGTATCATAACTTTTGTCTTCCTGATCTCTTTCTTCTTTTTTTCTAGCTCTCTCAGCACGTTTTTCTATCGATTCTGGAGTATTCATCTCAAAAAGTGATAAAGGACTGTAAACCTCATTTTGCTTTCTTCTTCCTTCTCTTTCAGTACGCTTTTCCATACCTTCAAAAACAGACCCAAAATCATCAACATCATTCTGATCTCTTTCTTCTTTTTTTCTAGCTCTTTCGGCACGTCTTTCTATAGCTTCTGTAGTGTTTTTTAAATTTTCTGGTTCCGTGCCTAAATTTCGTGTCACTTCATTTGATTGATCAGGCTTATCTTCTTCTGTTGGCTGATCATGCTGTAGTTGATTAGGCTTGTCTTCTTGTTCTGTGCTTAGTTCTCGTACTACCTTATCTGGCTGACCTCCCCCTCGTAGTCGAAGAGGGTCGCCTTCTTCTAGTGGCTGATCATGGTTATCTCTTACTAGTTCCGTGCCTAACTCTCGTTCTACCTTATTTGATTGATCAGGATTGTCTTTTTCTGGTTCTCTCTTACGGCCGATAGTGTAATCATGAAGCTTCTCAAGAAATTCCCGTCTATATGTTTTTGCTCTATAGAGTAGATTATGCTGGTAACCATCCTTTTCTCCTGTAGCAGGGTTAATTCCTATAGAGTCGAGACCATGTTCCCAAGTAAACTTCATAGCATCTTCTATTGTATAGCCCAAATGTGATCCTACATATCCTTTATAATATTCTAAATATTTATCAATTCTTCTATGTGCAATATCTTCTTTATCAATTCCAAACGCCCTGTAGATTTTTTCCTCAAGCTTATCGACGTCATTTTCAGGCGATGTTGCAAATTTTGTTGCTTCAATTCCTGAATGAACAAGTTTGCGAGACATGTCTAATGTCTTTCCAGCCGCACTAGAAATTATTCCTATAGGTTTGCTAGATACATCTAATGCCTTTCCAGCTGCACCAAGAACTGCTCCTATACCTCTGGCTATTCTCCATTCCTTTTCCTTTAAAATTTCACTGCCTTTTCCACATGAATGAGCTGCTTTACCAAGAAATTCACCAGTTCTTCCAAGTACATGAGCTACACCTCCGGCTAATCTGTCCGGTACATGAGTAGCCCAATCACCTAAAGACTCTAACTTTCCGCCAGCAAAGTTCTGCCACTGCTGCTTTAATCCCTCTGTGACACCAGTTAGAGGTGATGCTTGATACATACTAGATATATTGTAAACACCAAACCCACCACCGGCAATGCTTGAGCCCATCTGTTGTACAAACTCCTTCAAAGAAAACATCAAAAACGAAAGCAAGAACAATACAAAGATCTCTCCTGCGTTGATTAAATAACCTCTCTGTATGTCTTGCACCCTTTGGTAATCACTATTTTCTTGATAATTTTTGCAATCCTCACAATCCTCACAATCCTCACAATCTTTACAATCTTTACAATCTTTACATTTCTGACAGTATTCACTGTTGGGATCCTTATATAAATCATGAAGTTTCAGTATTCTACAACCTTGTTTTTCTACCGCACTCCGCACTAAAGATCTTATTTCATTAATTATTTCCCTATAACTATTGCATTTATTTATATCTTGACAGTAGCGTTTTATTATTTCACTAACATCACCTATCCTTTTCTCTATATTGTTGATCAGTAATATAATGTCAGCCCTCTCTGATGCATGAGATAAACTATTTGTTAAGCGTACTAGATCTTTTGCACTACAGCCATTACTAACTATCATATCACTTTCCGCAATATAGTGGTCTGCTGGATTATCTTTAGTTCCAGGAATTGGATTAAAGAAAGGATAATCTATATAACGAAAACCTTTATTAATGTAATCTGGTGGAAGAGGGATATATCCAGCGCCACCAGTAAACTTTACTGTACCACCTATTCTGCTTAGTTTTTCTATACCTTCTATATTCTTATCTACGTTCAATGGAGAAGCCTCTCCAATAGCATAAGGTACAAAAATTTGCCCTGGAGTCCAGCTAAAGTATTCTTTATCAATTATACAAAAACCACCAAATACCCATTTTGGAGCACATAACTTTATTTCAAGCCATTTATTATAGCACACAGTAAAGCCTAACTGTTTATAAAAGGTATTCATTATCATCGCAGCAAGTAATGACAGCAGGGTAAATATCATAATTGATTGCAAACAGAAACTAATACAGAATTTTATCCAACCCTCAAATAGACTTTTCAGTGGTGAAAATAAAATAGAGATTAGGAATAGCGGCATTATAGCTACAAGAAAAGCTATACCCATAAAACCAGAAAGGAATATTATGTAAGCATACATACACAGCAGGAAATATAAGACAATCCCTATAAAAATTGCCGGTATCATAAGGAGACTTGCCCACATTTGATAATGTAAAAATGCTGCAAACTTTCTCCAAACAGAGTAAGCAAAAAACTTATTAAACATATCCTCCATGAAGCTAAACAATTTAGCTTCATTTCCTTGAGCAACGTTTGAATTACCTCCGGTGTTCATGTTGGGAGCAAAATTAGTAATTATGCTTATCAATTGTTCAAGACCTTTAACAAATAAAACAAGAAAATGATCATAGAAAAATCTAAAACTTCCAGGAGATATAAGCACTATTACTAGAGTGATTTTCATCATTCTGATGAGCATATCATGCTTAGTTTCTCGTATCATGCCAAAAAGATAAAGAAGCGATGAAATCACTATAAATAGAACAAGCAAGGAAAGAACAAAATTGTGAAAGCTCGTACTTTTTTCAGCTATATTTTCGAACATCGCCTGTGCAGCTGCAGGATCATTGCTATCAAAATGCTTTTTACAATTTTCGTTAATCAATAATACACATTTTAGATAGTTATAAACGTAATCAAAAAATCCAAAGTTACTTGGTTTCTGCACTCCGCTCAAAAATTCAAAAGAGTAGCCACCTGCATTATCTAGATAATATCTATCTAATATCTTTACATATATTTTCCATCCTTTTTCTAACCTCACCTTATTACAATTTCTGTCCTGTAATATGGTGTTATTTCTGTCTAAAGTAAAAAGCCCACTTCCATCTTCCGCTACGGAATTGTAACCTAGATGTACAGTAGGATATTGAGGATCGCGCATTAACTTTAGATTTTCGTTAGGATCACCTTTCCCCGTTTTAAACAAAAGATAAGCACCATGACCGTTGGTAAACCAACATGGAGCACCACGTGATACTGTATTTGCGCTATCATCTTCATTAATGCACTTGCAATTTACAGTGCAACTTGCATTAGGCTTACTTGAAAATTTTTGTATGCTAGGTTTATAATCATTACAAACCAAGTGAAAGTCAGGCAGACTGTTGTCACCTTCCCCTCTTTCAAATTTGGTTGCATATTTTAACTGCTCCAAACTTTCCAAACTATAACTACTTTGAGATTTCTTCTTATTACTATTGCTCCAAGATGTCCATGCACCATTTACTCGTACTACTAAACTATCTCCATTGGTTTCAAATCCAGTATCTTTCCACTTCACCACTTGATTAGAGTGAAAACCATAATTAATTTCTCCAGTATTAGGATCAATAATTTCTCTATCTTCTGGAACAAAAGCATCATGATCTCTTGAAAAATGAGCACCAATTGCAATGGGTTCAGGACCAAAATAATCAGCAGATATACATCTTGGAAAAGGCATATCATTCTTACTACAACCTGTAACCAGAACACAGATTACCAAAATTAATAACCTAAACCAACATTTGCCTAAGCGTGATTGCATACCTAAACTTTTTCCAATACAGAATAAATTTCTAAAACCTTACTTCAAAT
Organism: Wolbachia endosymbiont of Protocalliphora sialia; assembly: GCF_053891855.1. Lineage (NCBI taxonomy): Bacteria > Pseudomonadati > Pseudomonadota > Alphaproteobacteria > Rickettsiales > Anaplasmataceae > Wolbachia > Wolbachia endosymbiont of Protocalliphora sialia. The sequence goes on along the minus strand of NZ_JAIUJX010000001.1, from coordinate 19,278 downwards.
ATCTTTTTAATTAGTTACTCCATATATCTCATCAATCTTCCTTGACTTGTCCTTTTGTTTTATCAGAATCCTTTTGCTTATCTGGCTGGCTTAGTGTTTCAGATTTGCTCATTTCTCTGCCAGCACTCCCTTTCCCATCTGCTTGCTTTGGTGTATCAGGCAATTTAGCTTCAATTTTGCTACGATCTTTACTCATTCCCTGCTTGATGTTATGTATCATATTTTGGGTTCTATCATCAAGGCCAACAGTTGACAGCATAGCTTGTGATGCGCTCCTAGAAATATGACTAACACTTTGAGCAACTCCATAACCAGAGCTGAACAACGCCTGCGCCATAGTTTCTGATATAGAAACAAAAGCTTCCATTGCACTAGCAATGATGAGATATATAAATGCCTGGATTAGATCTATAGGTAATGCTGCAAAGTGCCCACCAGCCCTTTCTCCAGTACTGAACGCAACATCAACACTAGTACCAGGACTATACCCAAGAGGTAATATTGATTTCATAAGACACAGATCATACGATAAAAAATTTACACTAATTAAGCATTGATAGCATGCAGAAAAATTTGTGAGGTTGTATAGAACTGAATACATTAACTGGTTTAAAAGAGACAAGGATGAAAATAAAATGACTGGTTGCAATGAAACATGAGCCAGCGTTTTTATCCAATTATCAAATAATGTTTTAGTTTGTTGAAATAGAATAAATACGATAAATAAAGGTGCCAACGACAATAAAAATGCTACTAAAACAGTAGATATTACATACTTAAACGTAGCACTAATAATGCATCTTAAAAACACAAAAGTGGCATAAAGTATTGCCAAAAATGCAATAAAGCCAAAAGGTCCTGATAGCATTAAAGACAAAAATTTCAGCCATGTTTCTCCTGTAAATAATACTCCCGCTGTTAAATCTAAGAATGCAAATTTTTTACCTCCTTCTCCTATATAGCCAGAAAAACTATCAACTAAATAAATGCTACCATCAACAAAAAGCCCAGACAAAGTTGTACCAAAGAATTCCCAACTTCTATCACTAAAAGCAAAAGCTATAAATGCTATTTTGAACATTCTTATAATAAAATCGAATTTACTTAGCTGTATTGTTCCAAGCATATAGCCAACAACAGTAAATATAACGTATAGAATAAGCAAAGCTCTTACTCCTTGTAGAAGCCCTTTTCTATATCCTTCATATGGAATTTTAATTCCGTCTTCACTCCCGTCTGTTATGAAATAAAAAATCTTGTTTACAGTGGATGAAATAAAATCGTTTATTTTTCTTTTTAAAAATAAATTTACTGTGTATTTGTTATCTTCATAATATTTGCCTTCTTTGTCCGTAATATCATCTTTCTTTACGTTTTCTACATTAATACCAAAGTATATCTTTTTAGACTCTTTATCCTTTAAATGACTTCCATCTATTATGTAATATTTTATGCTATCTTCTTTAACTTTAATTAAATCTCTTACTCTTTTAAAATTATTAGTGTCAGCAGGTCTATTTTTAGGCAGCTCATCACCTAGATACACATACAACTTTCTGCCGTCAGTGAATTTGCACGATCTAGTCACTTCAACATGATATCCACCTCTATGAAGAAAGTAATTGCCATTGCTTGCTATAGCAAGCATCACACTACTACCAGGTATTATATCTTTTTCATCTATTTTATAATCATGATTTAATTTCAAAGAAAAATGTTCAAAATTATCACCAATTTGCGAACACACATTATCTCCTTCTGCACCTTTCTCATTTGGAAGACATTGAATACCTTTAGCAGTATCCTGATCATCAAGATCACCAATTTTTGCAACAAGAGCTTCAGCCCAGGAAATATCTTCTCTGTCCTCTTTGAAGTTTAATTTAGAATTTGACATTAAATTAATGTCAATTTGCTTAGAATCTCCTTTATTTTCTTCAATCTTTTTTAATTCATCCTCAATGCCCTTAAGATGAGAATACATGTCACATTTATTTCCTTTATCATACTTATCATACCTGACAGAAGACACACAATTTCGTTTTCCTTCTGCACCTATCCCAATACCCTCTTTATTGTAACATACGTTCTGATAGTAACAATTAAGTTCATAAGAACTGTACTTGTTCAGCTCATTAAAATCACACCTTTTCCCATTACATAATTCATTCAGTCCTATTTTAGTTCGTCGTAGATCTAACAATGCACCATTCATCCATGGACTTTCATCTTTAATATAACCCTTATTAAAATGTACTTTATTATCGTATGGAGTGTAGCCATTGCCAACTAGCACTCTTCTTTTATTCATTTCTTCTTTATTCAGCGGCGGAAATTCTACTACAGTTCTTTTACCACTTTCTCCACAAAAGAACGTTCCTCCTCTTAGCATGTCTTTTATTGTAGCTTTGTCTTTTTCATCCCCTTTTTCATCTCTATAGCAATTATCATCAAAACTGATGCCCCTTCCTTGTGGATTGTCATAATCAATCGTTATCTCTCTGGGAATTAAGCTAAAGCTTAACTTATCACCAGGATTTACTTTAATTCCAGTATCTACATAACGTCTATTGCTATAGAATTCATTATTTCCAAAGCCTATGTCCCCACATATTTCTCGTTCATCAAGACTAGCATTATCAGTTAACTTATTACTGTAATTTGGTATTAAATCATTAGCACAAAATACAGCGGGCACAAGTACTCTCTTTGGATTTTTCCCTTCTTTAAGAGGACAAAGATTTACTGACCCACCAAGAGTAAATTTGATTTTCTCATCCTTGCTAATTACTTGACCAGAATCAACCCAATGAATTTTAACTCCTTCGCCAGCTTCACGAACTGGAACATCTATACTGACACTAGTATTTCTGCTCTGCAACCCAGGTTCAACACAATCCATTGTGCAGCCAGTAATTACAAGACATAGTATCAATAATAATGATTTTCTGCTCATCATTGATTTCCTGTGTTTGTCGGTATTTTAGGTGCTGATCTTTGAGCTGATTGTGGTATTTGAGGTCTTCGACTTGGTGTACCAGATTGCTGACCTGCTCTTCTTTGGATACTTTGTTCATCTAAACCTACTGTTCCCATTAAGCTTTGCTGATATTGCCTTCCTGGTTCGCTTGCTACATAAACACCAAACAACGAATCAGATATTGTTGAAGATGCCTCAACTAAAGCTTTCATAGCATGTCCCAAAATCACAAAAGCCATCATAGCTGTGATGTTAGGTGCATGTTTGGAAGCATAACCATAAATAATACAAGGATTAAAAATCTTTAAGTTAAGATTAAGTATACATGTAGGACAGACCTCAAAATTAAAGACCGAATACACAATATAATCCATAACCTGGCTTATTAATGATATAAAAATTAAAAGCACTACCGGATGAATTGCAAATCTTGCTAAATTTTTGACCCAATTGTGAAACATCTGTCTAGTATATCCAAATAGAAGGCAAATAATAAAAAGAGGCGCCAAGGAAAGCAATAATGCAACTATTGCTATAGATGTGATAAAAGAAAATAAGGCGTTAAACATCGATAAGCTCACTGTTATCAAACCCCAAATCACCAAGCAAAACGATACAATACCCAAAGGACCGGAGAATATAAGAGATACTATTAGTAACACTGAGTGTGCTGATAAAAACCTATTGAGCGGTAAATCAAGAAATTCAAAAACATTTGATGTTGTACCTCTGAAATTTGCTATTTCTATTAACTGTTTTGGAGCATTAACAAAAATAGAAAATGCATTGTTATAAAAAAAACTCCAACTGTTATCGTTCAGCAATTGGGTAATAACTCCTATCTTTACACATATAATTAAAAATTCATATATAGAAGCATGAGACAATCCAAAAAAGTAATAAAGGGTGTATAAAACTATATATAATACTAATAACGACACTATTGTAGATCTGATGGTATTTGTTCTATTTGATGCTACAAAACTTTGATAAAGAGACTTCACAGGGCTAGTATCAGAGTGAATCGCGTTAGTGTCTTTGTAGCTAGAACCGAAAAATGCAGTTTTTACTTTTTCATCAAAAAAATTATATATCGCACTAAAAGTTCTTACAGGTGGCTCTTTAGTTGTAAGGTTAATGCTAAACTGACCCTCATTTTTCTTATAATCACAGCCATGATCTCTTATTCCGTAATATATAGTGCCACTCTTGTCCTTTAGCTTTTCTTTTAAGCCTTCCATATATTGAGTATTATAAACTTTGCTAATGTCTACAGGTATATCTCCCTGAGTTTCATCGGGCTCACGCTCAGGAAATTTGTCAGAAACGCTTATATATAAGCTTTTTTCTAAATTAGGGATTCTTGTTACTCTTATGTTGAAACCACCCTTGCCCTTACCATCACCTAAACTAAAAGTTAACTCTGGTTTTGGATGGTTACGATCTATCTTATGATCACAGTTAATACATATACCGCCTCCTGGAATGTGTTCAAATTCCTCATTATCCATGTGAACACGTAATAGTGTAATGTCAGTTTTTACCCGTTTTTCCTTTAATACGTTATCAATAATTTCAGCAATAACAGATTCACCTCTAGAATTTAAAGTATTGAATATCTCACCTTCTATACTATTGTATTCAATATATACGCAACCTTTTTCTCCGCTGCCGAAAGAAAATTTACATATACGTCCACAGAGTAAATTTAAAATGCGCGTATCTATCTTACTTGCACTGCTCTCTGAAAGCTTGCTACAGTCTACATTTTCCCCTTGCTGTTTTATAGAGTCGATGACATTTCTAATTTCCTCTCTTTCACTTTGATCTAATTCTGAAGACCAGTACTCTTTTCCATTTAACCATTGTGCATTGCCTATTTCATATTTATTAGGACATATTTCACCTTGACACTTCTCTTGATTTAAAACATGTGAAAAATACTCCTTTTCCCCTTCACCGCAATTTTCGTCAATTTTTTTGCAGGTGACCATGCCATTATTGTTTTTACACATTTTACTTCCAATAACACTAAAGCTTATCGCATCGCCAGCTTTAAGCGCAAACGGTAATGTAACGTTTCTTACTCCAGGTTCAATTGCAAAATCTTTATATTGCGAACAAAAATTAACCTTATTAGGTACTATATTAATCTCTGTTACTTTTATTTTATCCGAAATATAGACTCCAGAATCAACCCATTTCTGCTCTGTTGACACTATATCCAATTTCTCACGCAAGCCTGATGAATCTTCTGGCTTAATACACCCGCACCCAGATAATAAAAAGAGTATCACAAAACTTATGCATAGCTTAACCAAATTTTGGTTGCTCAAATGTTCAAACATCTGTTACTCACCTGCGCTCACTCTCCACCTGATTTTATAGATTCACTAGAGGAAGATCCCGATCCCTTATTATCATCTCCACCTCCTCCAATAGCCCCTCTTGCCTTATTTACAGCCGTAGCAGCAACTTGACCAGCACCTCCAGCAGCAGCTTTGGCAGCAGATAAAGCTTTATTCACCATTTGTGCAGGAGTGCTACCTGAACCAAGTGCTGCTCTGTGATTACCAGCAAGCTCAGCAGCCATGCCGGGAAGAACGTTTAAAAAGTGGTAAAAGAGGAATAATACTAAACACAATTTTAATAATTCTCCGATTAGAGAGCTGCCAAACTCCATGTATGTAAAGTCGAATAGACCAAGTATGCTGCTCTTTTTAAAGCTATAATTTTGCATCATACATGCGAGAGTAGTTTCATTTTTATCACATTCCCCATCTTTCAATTTAAACCACTGTTTTTTCTTACTATATGAGATTTCTGCTTGTTTCTTTTCATATGACTTGTCTGGTTGTTCATTTTTATATGACTCGTCCAGTTTAAAATTTAAATTTTTAAAATAGATTTTATCACATGCTATGAACATAAAGGATAAAAACGCAAAAAGGATAACTGGGTATAAACTGTAGGTAATTAACTCTTTTAGCCAACCATCAAAATATCCCTTAGTATGTTGAAACAAAACCATAGGAATGAATAAAGGCGATAAGATGATAATTACACTAAGCGCAACTAAAGATAAGATAAATACATAGCACATCCACAAAATAACCATCATCATCAAAATGGCCATAAATATACAGACAAGAGCTACTAAGATCTGTCCACCAGCGAAAATAATACCAATCACCGAACCTGCAACTAACAAGACAGGAGCAGCGCCAAGCAAAACCGCTAACGTTGCAACACCTCCAGTACCAATTTTGCCACCAATTCCATCTAAAGGGGCACCTAAATAAAATAAAATTCTGCAATCAAGCCTATCCCAAGGTGCAAGATAACTGTAGGATACCCTCTTTCCTGCGCGATCGTATTCATAATCTGTACCTGACTCATAATTACATATATTTTTACTTTCAGATGACGCTTTAAGCACTATCTCTGACAAACCATTTGAAAGCTTTGTTAATTCCCCGTAATAATGAGACATAGTGCTACCTGTCGTAAAGTAAATCACTAAAGCGAATTTAATGATCAACATGTACATTTCTTGCGGACTACGCACTCCACCAGACATAACTTTTATAGAGAACAGTATTAAAGCTAAAACTAGAACAGCAGTTACAGTATTTTTCAACCTTCCTTGTGCTACAGACAAAAAACTACCCTTAGCATGTCCATTTTTGTCTGTAAGTAAGTTACCACTTGAATCAATACCTGCCACTAAATTATCTAACGACTCCTTAATACATTGCACTATCATAGAAGTTATGGGAATAGGAGATAATGACTTACTTCCCGCTTGATTGTAGCAAGCTTCAGAGACATACGAGCTAAAACAGCTTTTATTGTCATAACCTACAAAAATTTTTCCTTCTTTTGCTTTTTTCCTGATAAGAGTTTTATAATCGTCATCCCTGTTGATAAAACTCCTTTCTTCACCACCTGTACCATCTTTATTTTTGAATAATATCACAGATTGTTCACACATAGGAGCAATCGGATCAGGTGGTAATTCCGTGCATCCTATATCAATTCCTTGCGGCCAAGCAGTTCCAGCTGCCCTAACTTCAGCCAATTCCACACATAACCTACCCATTTTTCTCAGTGCCCTGAACGTTGATCCATATATGTCTTCGCTCTGTCCAGCTTTAAGCACTTTACATTCTAGATCGCCATCAACCTTCGGAGACCATGACCCACTTTCATATCCAGTATCTTTCTCTCTGATATCAAAGTCTATGTATCCATCTTCCCCTCTGAAATTAAAGTCATTCGTCTTGAAAAGGTTGCCAAATGTTAAAGGATTGCGATGACATACTTCTATGTATTCACTATATTGCACACCATTTTTTGGCCAGTAGTAGTGTTCCCTATCAACATTCACAACATCCCAATCAGTAAAGTTTAAAATATCTTTCTCTGTTTGTTTTCCATCTTTTCCTGATCTTTTCTGTAATGCAGAAAAATATTCATCTTCTGTTCGATAATTTTTATCTGTGTCACCACTATAACCTGTGTCTTTTAGTTTAAAATTTTTATATCTCCCATCATTATCGTATGCAACTGGATGCCTAACAAAACTATGCTGACAAACAATAAGTCCCCCCACTGCCTTCCAGACTCCAACAATTGCAGCTATCATTCCAACGATAACAAGAGCAGTAAATAAACCAGCAGAAGAGACAATCAAAACAATACCAGTAAATATTGCACCAATAGCAATTGCTATCCCAGCAACTGCTGCAGCTGTTTCAAACGCCTTACAGTCAGGATTAGAAGCACGACTAAAGCTGCCAGTAGAATTAAATCTGCTAACAAATTCCGTTTTGTCAGTACCACTTACTGTATCTGCAAACACTGGATATGAGAGCAAAAAATCTATATTTAACAAAAATATCGCAACTAACAGTAATGACAGTTTAGTTTTAAACATTTTTCACCTTTTGATAAAACACAGGCAACCACATCTTTGGATCATCTCCGACTTCTTTCAGTATATCATGTAACAATAGGACACTTTCTGCACGTCCAGATAACACGTTAACCACATCATCCAAATCTTTCAGATCTATTCTAGCTACTACAGCATTAACTCCCTGCTTTACTAAAAAGAATCTAGTACTTGGATCTGTGTGTTTGATCAGTATGTACTCACGTTCAGTTAACATAAAAACATCTCGATAGACACTAGTAGCTTTCAGATTTGGCAAAAAAATTTGTGTTGCTGTCTGCTGTACAAGTGTATCACTAATAGCACTTTTACTTGCATCTTCAATACTCTGAGTAGCAAAAACTACAAAAGCATTTAACTTTCTCAGCACTTTCAACCAGTCTTTTATCTTAGGTGCAAAAACTGAATTATCTATTAACGCCCATGCTTCATCAAGAACAATAATAGATGGAGTACCATCAAGCGATATACTAATCCTATGAAACAAATAAATCAAGACCGGCCCAAGAGCAACAGGATCTTTTAGCAAGCTAGCCATTTCAAAGCCAAACACTCTTGCTTTTGAAAAATCTAGCAAATCTTCTTTATTGTCAAATATTGCAGCATGAGAGCCATCATTATGCCACATAGATATTGCTCCAGCTAGAGTATCAGGGCCCGCAAGTCCTAAAAATGGTACAAGATTTCTCAAAAATCTGTCTTCTTTTTTTAATTTAAAATTTCCCTCAATTGCATCATTAATTCTAGCAATATCTTCTGAAGTGAATTTATCGTTGTACACTAAAATTAAAGATTTTATCCATTCCATCAAAAATGTTTTATTATCAGGAGTATCGTCAAGTTGCAGAGGATTAAAATTTGTCTTAGTTCTTGGTTCTATTATAGTATAGATACCACCAAGTGCTCTTAAAAAAATTTCTGCACCGCGATCTTTATCAAAAAAGAATATTCTTGGAGAAAATTTCATTGCTTGAGCACATAAAAAATTCATTAAAACAGTTTTGCCAGCACCTGTTGGCCCAATTATCATAGTATGTCCAATATCCCTTATATGAAAGTTGAAGAAAAATGGAGTGCCAGATGTTGTATCAAAAACTGTAACAGCATCTCCCCAGTGGTTATTGAATTTTTTACCAGTAGGATAATTATGTTGAGATGCAAAACCGGCCAAATTAAGACTACTTATTGTACCTTTTCTTACTATATAATCAAAATTACCAGGAATTTGCGCCCAAAATGCTGGTTCTAGATTAACCCTCTCACGAACAGGATAAACACCACAATTAGAAAGCTCCGATTCAACCAATGATAAAGCATTGTCCAATGATTTAGGGCTTTTTTCTATACATAAGATAGTTAAATGGTGTTCACCAAACGCAATTTTACCACTCATTGCATCATCAAGCGCATGAGAAATTTCTGCTATTTGAGAAATAGCTTTATCTGCAGATTGTATCATACGATTTTGCTGTATCTGCATTTTCGCAATTGCCATTTGCCTATTTGTAAATTGAAAAGACTGCGTGATAATAAATTCATAAGGAAGTTGTAAAAAAGAATCAAGCATTCCTGCGGAAGTATTATTTCCATATTCTTTGATACTAACTATTCCAGCATATTTACTTTCATTATGAGTCACAACCTGTATCATCTTATGGCCAAAAAATAACCTATGAACTGGTAAGTATCTTGATATTTCAGTTTTTAGTGGAAAAAGCGTATTTGTAACAAAGCCACAATTTACAATTCTAGACAGAAACTCCATTATTTCACAAAACAGTCCGTTTGGAGTTTCTTTTACTCCAAGGACTTTAGGCGAATAATTCCTAAGGCTTGTTACTATACGATTTGTCGTTTCCTCTAAATCTTCATAGGTATCACGCATATCACTTTCCCAAGCATGTTTTGAAGTTACATGCCCAAATTTTTTCAGTAGATGTGATAAAAATTCTACTCCCTTTGTATCTGCCCTACGAATAATCGTAATGTATAAATCATTAATAAAAGATTGCCTAGTTGCGTGTTTTTCTCTCCATTTTAGATTTACATGGTTAGCAAAAAAATTTGGTAAACTCTGGCTTGCAAATTCATCAGAAAAGATATTCTTCTTACGCCTGATGGTATGAAAGTATAAACTAAATGCTGGAGATGAAATACTTCTTAGCATCTGATTTCTGATATTATTTTGTATCGCCAAGTCTTCATCATCGGCCGTTTCAAACGCAAAGCCATTTAATTTTATAAATTTAACTAACCAATTCTGCTTTGTTATCAAGGTTGTACTATTCCAATAGCAAGAATAAGGTATAAATTCAGCAGCGTGAACCTCCCTACTTAGAATAGATTTATTCTTTGATTGAATAGCTCTAAATCTCAACATTGCATAACATCAAGTAATGTCATAAGAATTGGCTCCATGATAAAACCGATTTAAACATTTGGAGCATTTTCCCAATTTTACCATAAATAACTCAATAAACAACGGTTCCTTTGCAGAAGCTATATAGCCAAGTCCATGTATCCCTGGTAACATCAGGAGAATTACTCTAAGATCATTTGTGTTAATGAAAATTAGCATGCAAATTAAAACGTTTAATATTGCAAACATATAACTCACACCAAAAAGCATCGCAGGTCTTGTAAGACCTTTAAATAATTGATCCGTTTGTATATTACCTGTGGACATACCCTTGATCTTCTAATTAATAGCTCTAACACTAATACTACATCATTAATTAAAAATCTATTGAAATGAATAGCACTTTAGGTAAGATAACCAATTTAACTCTAACGATGACAAACTGGCCATTTCAAGAAGCAGAAAAAATACTACAAGAATTCCCTAATAAAAAAGAGATAACATTTGAGACTGGATATGGGCCATCAGGTTTGCCACATATTGGTACTTTTGGGGAAGTTTTTCGTACCACAGTTATTGCAAACGCTCTAAAAAAAATAGCTCCTAGTATAAAAACCAAAATCATTGCAGTTTCCGACGATATGGATGGTTTGCGAAAAATACCAGATAATGTACCAAATCAGGAAATGCTAAGAGAGAATCTGAACAAGCCATTAACCATGATACCTGACCCATTTGGCACTCATGAGAGTTATGGCCATCATATGAATTCATTGCTGTGCAAATTCCTTGATTTATTTGAGTTTGAATACGAATTTAGAAGCGCTACAGAGTGTTATAGATCTGGTGTTTACGATGAAAAGCTCTTACTCTTGCTGAAAAATTACGACAGAGTAATGGAGGTAATGCTTCCATCATTCCGAGAAGAAAGACAGCAAACCTACAGTCCATTCTTACCGTTATGCCCAAAAACTTCTCAAGTTCTACAAGTTCCAGTAATTGAAAGAAATACAGATAAAGGAACAATCAAATATAAAGAAGCAAATGGAGAAGAAATAGAAGTTCCAGTAACAAAAGGCAGATGCAAATTGCAATGGAAACCTGATTGGGGAATGAGATGGGCTGCATTCGGAGTTAATTACGAAGCTCATGGAAAGGATTTGACTCCATCTGCTGTGCTTTCAAGTCAAATATGTAAAATACTTGGAGAAAAGCCACCGCTTTTGTTTTGCTATGAGTTATTTCTTGATAAAGAAGGAAAGAAGATATCAAAATCAAAAGGAAATGGTATTTCAATTGAGGAGTGGCTAACTTACGCACCCACAGAGAGTTTAGCGTTATACATCTTTCAGAGCCCTAGAAAAGCTAAACGTTTATATTTTGATGTGATACCAAAATCAACTGATGAATATTTGGAGTTTGTTAAGCGTTATAATGAAAGTAAAGAAAAGGATGTAAACAGTCCTGTATGGCACATCCATCAAGGTAAAGTTCCAAACGTAGAAACTTCAAGCATAAATTTTTCGTTACTTTTAAACCTGGCAGCAGCTTGTAATGCTGAAAATAAAGAGATTCTTTGGGGTTTTATATCAACTTATGCACCAAACGTTACACCAGAAAGCAACAAAATGCTAGATAGGCTTTCGGATTTTGCAGTTAGGTATTATCACGACTTTATCAAGCCAACAAAAGCGTATAAAGCTTCAAACGAAAAAGAGAAAGAAGCGTTACTAGATTTAAAGAGCAACCTACATTCCCTGCCTATTACAGCCACTGCTGAAGAGATTCAATCTCAGGTTTTCTCCATCGGAAAAAAACATAATTACAATAACTTACGCGATTGGTTTCAGTTGCTATATGAAACGCTGCTTGGCCAAAAAACCGGTCCTAGAATGGGATCTTTTATAAAGCTTTATGGGATAGATAATACAATCTCTCTTATAGAAAGTGCTACTGAACGTACACTTTAGAGTTTACCTTCTTCCATTTGAGCCCTCTAGTTTTATTACTTGACAAACCTTCCCACTTTCCTTATTATACTGATAAAGGTATTTATCCTTGTTTTTGGGCTCAACGACAAAATTCAGTAAAAAACTCAGATATTTATTGGCAAATTACATAAAATTATAGTGGCTTTTTTTATTTTTTCTACATTCAGCCAAATCGCGTTTGTTAGCACATTATCAATTTACATTATTAAAACTCGCTATACGGGGATTCTTTTGTCTTTTTTTATTTAGTAAATTTCTTAATATTTGTAGCTAAAGTAATTTTAGAGAGCCAGCGCGTGACCAACCTGGTCAGTTTTCTGAATCCCAGTACTGGAATAACAAGAAAGAGGGCGCTGAGATGACACCATTTGCTGTCTTCAAAATGAATGTTAATACACCTAGGATGTTTAAACCTTAATTCTGTTTTGGTGTTAAGCAAGGTATCCTAGTATCTAGATACCTCGCTAAATAAGAAAACTTGGAGAAAAGGAAGAAGAGACTTCTTCCTTCTACTTAACTATGCTGTTACGCCTAACTCTGAAGAAACTTCTGATTGTACATCAACTTCATTTAGCTCATTACAAGGCTTACACACTTCATACGTAATACCACCAGTAACAAGTCCTGTAAGTACGAAAGCAGCAACAGCTATACCAATTAAAGCCAATATTGGTAATGCAACACCAGCAGCAAAACATCCACCACCAACTGCTAATGCAGCTACAACACCACAAACACTACCAATCATTATTGATTTATTAGTAGTTTTTACTATATTTTCTTCAGTTCTAGGCACACTACTTTCAGGCACTAAAGGCTTTTCATTACTTTTACAACTAGATATTCTATCTCCAAGTATTGCTAGCCAATTATCAATTTTAGTTTTTTGCCCTTCATCTTGCTCTTGACTTTTTAATGTTTTTAAAATCTCCTGAAGTCTGCTACGATCATTTCCTTCTACATCAGCAAAAACTTCTTCTAACATATTATTATCTTCAACTACATCTAGAATAGTTTTAACTTTTTTTCCCGGATTATTGAAATTCATAGCATAGCCAAGCGGTGTTAGATTATACTCTGTACCACCTTCTAACTTTTCAGTTATATTTGCAGTAGTAAGAACTTCTTTTAATGCGCCTTCTTTTTTAATTTCTTTAAGAATATGAGTAATATCCTTTTCATTTTCTATCGCATCCTTTAACGTATTATATAATTCCTTTTGCTTTTCTGTTAAATCTTCGTACCTTGACATATTAACTTTTCCTATAATAATATACTTTAATTATTATATATTTTAGTAATAAAGTCAAGAATTTAATAATTATACCTAGGTATCATAAACAAGAAAAAGAGGCTTTTGTACGAGCGTTATTAATCTTCAGTTTTATAAGGAATAAGGAACCAAGATTCGTCAACGTTTCTGTAAGTACCTGCTATACAGAATAGTTGCCACCAATAAAGCCTAAGCTGACCAAATACATTTCTGTAGATTCAGATCTACTTGACTTTGGTTTGAAGTATCTTACTGTTTTGAACATTTTTTTTAGCTCATTGCAGAAATCTTTATCAGATTCTCCTTGAAAAATTTTTACTACGAACTTGCCATCATGATTCAAAAAATGCTTTGCAAAATTGAGCGCTGCTTCGCATAAAAGCATAATTCTGATATGATCTAACGATTTTAAACCGCAAGATTCTGGTGCCATATCAGATAAAATTACATCAAATTTGTGATCCTTGAATTTTTCTCTTAAAATTTCAAGTTCGCTGATAATATCACACTGTATACACTCTACTCCACTAATTGCGTTTATTGGTTTTATGTCAACAGCAATCACACTCGCTCCTTTCTTAGATGCAACTTGTGACCACCCACCAGGAAAAGCGCCAAGATCAATAATTTTTTGCCCTTGTTGGAGTAGTTTAAATTTATCGTCTATTTCTATTAACTTATATGCCGAGCGCGATCTATAACCGTCCTTATTGGTTTTTTGCACATACTGATCATTCAAATGGCGATGTAGCCATCTTGTTGAAGATAACTTTCTACCTCTAGCTGTTTTTACTCTGATCTTTATACTAATAACCTACTTATTATTGATTATATCTTTGAGCTCTTTTTCAACTACTTCTTTTACCAATGCATGTAGATACTTATTCAGCCACTCTGAAAGCTGAGGTTTTAAAAGAGATACAACTAATTCTTCAACAGTAAGATCCGCTCTTTTTTGTTGTTTATGCCGTAGTTCGCTTTGCATCTTTTCAAGCAATGTTTTAATTTCCTCCATATTTTCTTTTAAAACTAAATGCTCGTTACTTTGTTCTTGATAGCTCACTTTGTTATTACTCATTTGGATATTATCATACAAATTTTTCTCTTCTGAGTTGTAACTATTAAATTGGTTATTCATTTTCTCACTTTGGCAATCGTTCTCTTCTTCACTATTTTCCTTTTTATCATCAACATCTTTTTCAATTTCTTCTAGGTATTCCTCTTCAAGGCATAATACTTCATCATCTTCATCTATTATTTCTGCTCTATCGCCACTTGGATTTTTACCCGATATAGCTTTTTTTATATCTTCTAGTATATCTTTTACAGATTGATTATCGCTCATACCATTAAATTTAAAGGTTTATACTATTTATCATAAAAAGCAAGTTGTAAACACTAATTACATAATTGCTTTTTGCCTGAATTAGATCGGAACGTGCTTTAAATAGTTCATCTTCAGTATCCAAAAGATCAATTGTGCTCTTTAAATTTAAGTTTACTTCTTGCGCAATTCCTTCCAATGCTAAAGCTGCTGCTTTTTCTGCTTCTTGACTTGCTTTAATAATAGCTTTTGCTGTCAGCACGTTATTCCAAGCATTTATAACTGCTTGTTCTATATTTTTTACTGCTTCGTAATAATCGTAAGTGGATTGTTTTGCATCCATTTTAGCTCTACTAACACCAAAAACATTAACTCCTCTTTTAAAGATCGGAATATCAAGAGTAAAGACAACATTCACATTTTCTAGTAACGTGTCTAATTTTATATTGTCCTTTCCAAAATTTTTACTTGCGCTTAGATTCAAAGAAGGAAGCCACTTGGAACTTTCAGCAATCACTTCCATTCCAGCAGCTCTTTTTTTATAAATAGCTGCTTTTAGGGACAAGTTGTTGGTTTTTGCTAACTGTAAACATTCATTTAATTCTGGTATAGAAGGTAGTTTACCATTAGTCTCGTGAAGATTATCAGCATCTTCGCCAATTAAATGATAATAAGCAATATTTGCCAATTTTAATTTACCTTCAGCATCAACTCTTTCGGATATAGAAGACGAAAATTTTGCTTTTGCTAGCAAAACTTCAGCATTAGTAACTTCTCCAAGGGAAAAGCGTTTTTTAATAGCTGACAAATGTTCCAAAGAAACGTGTTCTCTATGTTCTCTGAGCTTTAATATTTCTGTCTTTTGTAAAACACTAACATATGCTTTCACAGCATTAAGTGCAAGCTCTTGTTTTGACTGCTGAAATTGCATTTTTGCTGCTTTGAGAAGATTACTTGATCGACTGAATGTAGCAAAAGTGCCACCACCATCTATTATTCTTTGACTTAATGTTAAACGTTTTCCAGAGTTTTGTAGACCGTTAATAATATTAAAATTACTATCGAAATTATATTGTAAATTGATGTCAGGTAAAAACCCAGCCAATCCAGAAGATTTTAGTTGTTTTTCAGCACTCTTATATTGGTAAAATTGAGACTTTATTTTTGAGCTGTTTTTGATAGCTTTGCTTATAGCCTCTTCCAAATCGATTGCATAGCAATCTATAGCACTAAAAGCGATTACAAATATAATAATCAATCGAAACATTTTGCTTTCTAGCATATTATTAAAGTTATTAGCATAAATTACTTTAATAATCAATAACTAATGTTGTTGACACTATCAAGCAACTTAGTATATCATAATCTACTGTTATGTATTGATATATGAAAACTTTTTTCTTAAAAGAGAAACAAGTCGATAAAAAATGGCTTGTTATAGATGCAGAAGGATTAGTAGTAGGAAGGCTTGCAGCGTTTGTAGCAGCGCTATTGCGTGGAAAGCATAAGCCTGAATACACACCTCATATGGATTGTGGAGATAATGTAATTATTGTTAATGCAAAAAAGGTACATTTTACCGGAAAGAAACTTAAAGATAAAATCTACTATAGGCATACAGGTTATTCTGGTGGTTTAAAGAAAACTACTCCAGATAATATTTTAAATGGCAAATTCCCTGAGCGTGTGATAAAAATGGCAGTAAAAAGAATGCTTGATGATGGTCCTATGGCACGCAGACGGTTTGAAAATTTGTATGTTTATTCTGGTTCAGAACATAAACATCAAGGACAGCAACCTGAAAAAATAGATTTTGCCTCTTTAAATCGTAAAAATAAGAAATAATGGAGCAAAAAGTGAAAATAAATAATAATGATCAGCCAAAAAAGGCAATAATTGACTCACTTGGTCGTTCATATGCCACAGGTCGAAGGAAAGAATCTGTAGCAAGAGTATGGATAAAGCCAGGAAGTGGAAAATTTAGTGTTAATAAAAAAGACGATTTAATTTCTTATTTTAAAAGAGAATCAGTGTGTCAAATGATTAAAACGCCATTCATAGTAACTTCTATGTTAGATAGGTATGATGTGTTTGCAACTGTAAAAGGTGGAGGACTATCTGGCCAAGCAGGTGCCTTAGCTCATGGAATAAGCAGAGCTTTAAGTAGTATAAGTCAAGATCTACACTCTATATTACGTAAAGGTGGATTCCTAACTAGAGATTCACGTGTTGTTGAGCGTAAGAAATATGGTCAACATAAAGCTCGAAAAAAATGTCAGTTTTCTAAGAGATAATTGTTTTATAATGGTATTTTTTTGTAAATGTTATACAAGTTCTTACAAGGGTTTATGACATTTTCTCTTTTTATGACGAATTTAGTTGACTATTAGCATTAGCATAATATGCTGTTTATGTAATTTTTCAATATTAAGGTAATTTATGAGTAAAGAAGATATAGTAAACCAACTGAGTAAAGAGTGCTCTAGTCAAGGTATAGATATAACAAAAGCTAGTTTAGGTAAGATTCATGATATTTTTATGGAAACAATCAAGAACGATCTAATTTGTCAGGGTGAAATACGTTTGCATGGAATAGGGACATTCTCTACTGCTATAAGTAAGGAAAGACAATGCCGTAATCCTCAAAATGGTGAGATTATGACTGTTCCTGAAAAGAAAAAGGTAAAGTTTAAAGCAAGTCAAACTCTTTTAAGTACTTTAAATGACAAAGAGAAAGTATCAGCTATTTAGATATAGTCATTTTCATCTTTTTAGTTACACTGTGTAAACCATGAAATATAGCCTCACTGATTAAAGAATGGCCTATATTAAGAGCTGAGATGTGAGGTATCTCTTTTATTCTTTTAGCATGTTTATAATTTATGCCATGCCCTGCGTGGCACTCTATTCCTAGCTTATTAATGTATTCTGCAGAGTTAGTAATAAGTTTTAATTTTTCTTCTGATGGATTATCACAGTAATTCCCCGTGTGAATTTCTATTATGTCAGGCTTTCTTTCTAGCTTCTCAAGATATTTTAGTTGATTAATATTTGGATCGATAAACAGTGAGACTTTTATGTCAAAGCTGTGCATTTCCTCTATTATACCAGAAAGTTTACTGTGCATATTCACGATATCCAAGCCACCTTCGGTTGTTAATTCTTCTCTTTTTTCTGGTACTATACAAATCGAGTAGGGTTTTACTTCTTTTGCTATTTTGAGCATTTCTTCCGTAGCTGCAATTTCAAGGTTCAACTCAGTGCTAATGTTTTGTTTTAGATTGAATACATCCTCATCTCTGATATGCCTTCTGTCTTCTCGTAAGTGTACAGTGATAAAATCTGCTCCAGCATCAATAGCTATTCTTGCTGCTTTTAATAGATCTGGATAAGAAGCTCCACGTGCGTTGCGAAGGGTTGCAACGTGATCAATATTAACGCCCAATTTCACAATTTACCTCAAAAATTATTTATAAATTATACATATTATTAGATCTTATGCATGTCATTGTTTAATGCCATAGCTGAAAGACGGAGCTAGCAGTTATACCAATTCTCATTGTTGGCAAGTCAAATAAGAAACATTCAAAATTGTTTGATTGTGGAAGTGGAAAGAGAAGTAATAAATTTGCGTACACTTGCCCTTTTTTACAGTTAATCTAGTTTATAGAACTACTCGTGGTAATCCAAACAAGATTTTTTCTCATAATCAGGTTATAGTAAACGGGGAAAATTTTTCGCATCTAAAAAATTTTAGATTTAGGATTGAAATTAATAAGTGGAGTGATTATGTAGTTCATGTATTAGTAAAAGGAGGTACAACATGGGTAATATAGTTCATTTAAATAAAAACAATAACCATGATAATTTTAGTGTAAGAGGGTTACAAAGAGCCGTTGATGACATATTTGATAGCTTCTTTACAGGATGGAACCCAGAGCTTTCTAAAAGAGGCAGTAGCCTACTACCAGTTTGTGACCTTTATGAAACAAAGGAAAGCTATTGCCTATCATTAGAGTTACCAGGTATTCCTAAAGAAAGCATAGACATTAGTATATCTGGCGATAACTTAATAGTGAAGGGTGAAAAAACATGTGATAATGAATCAAAAGATAAGCAGTTTTACCACAAAGAAAGGTACTATGGTTCTTTCTATAGATCTATTCAACTTCCAACAAATGTAGAGCAAGATAAGGTATCTGCCAACTTTTTAGATGGGGTATTGCATGTAACCATACCTAAATCAGAGAAACACATCAAGAAAATTGATGTAAAGTAACCAGTAAGTAATAGCAGGCTTCTGACCTTGAGGCTTGCTATTTTAATATCTGTTCAGCAAAGTGGCAAAATAAGATAGACAGTATAATGCACCCCATAAACTAGACCAAAAAAAA